>NZ_RZOI01000298.1:0-6776 GCF_004022645.1 Mesorhizobium sp. M4A.F.Ca.ET.020.02.1.1
TTGCTAAAGAAAGGACACCCGCCACTCTTGTTCAGTTTTCGGCGTCCATTCCTTGCGCTTGGCTTCAATCAGTTGTTCCGCGACTTTGGCGAATGTTGGCGTTGTTTTGGCAGCCTGACGGGCAGCGAAGGGGTCTCGGTCATTGGCTAGCATGTCCCGCATGTCGTCTGCCTTACGGCGCGCTATAGCGAGCGTAACGGGCGCCGTGCCAGCGAGCCCGCCCAGCCCGATTTCGCGCCGAATCCCTTTGCGGCGATAAATGAAAAACCATGACTTGCTACCGCCAGGATGGACGCGGATATATAGTCCCGCTCCATCGGCATAGACGCCTGGCTTGCTAAGTCCCTTGATTTTTGCGTCGGTCAACTTGTTCCTTACCATACTATCCACCATAACCTTTCTGGTGGCTACTATGGTTACAGGTGACGCCAATGTCAACGAAACGCGTTAGTTTGCAAGGGTTTCCACCACTTTCGCTTTGAAAGACAAAGGCAATTATCCGCCCTTTGGGCGGCGTTTTTGTTTTGGTCGGCGATTCGCCTGACCCGATAGAAAGCAGGATCTTCCGCCGATTGGCACGAAGTCCCGACGTTCACTTTTTGGAAAAAGGGGGCCGGTCGGCGTTTGGCAGCGGTACGAGGAGGCCACTATGTGCCAGCGCCGGCCGGCCGACCCCACGGACCCAGGAGATGCGGCGGACCTGAGCATCATGGGGTATTTGTCGGAACGATCCGGCGGTCTACCCTCGTGCCGGCCTCGTTTTGTCTATGCTGTACATTTGCGCAAGGCCTTATGAAAATCAACAGTTTCTTAACCAAGCCTCCCGAATCGCTTGGATTAAGGTAAATTGCTAACCCTGTCGGATTGACCGGATAAATTGGCGCTCGGGCCTACGCCGCCTTGGCAACGACCCGGTTGCGCCCGCCGCTCTTGGCCTCGTAGAGAGCGAGATCGGCGCGCTTCATCAGGGCGGCCACCGTATCGGCCCCCTTCAGCAGAGACGACACGCCGACGCTGACGGTAACCTCTATCGTCTTGCCCTCATGCCCGACCATGAACGGCATCTGGGCGATCTCGGCGCGGATGCGTTCCGCGACCTTCTCGGCCACTGCACCTTCCGTGTCCGGCATGACCACCACGAACTCCTCGCCGCCGAAACGGCAGGCGAGGTCGATGCCGCGCACGTTCTTGCGCAACCGCCGCGCGAATTCGCGCAGCACATCGTCGCCGCCGTCATGGCCATGCGCATCGTTGATCGATTTGAAGCGGTCGAGGTCGGTGATCATCACCGAAAGCGGCCGTCGCCGCGCCACCGCGCGGTCGAACAGCGTCTGCAGGTGGCTGTCGAGGTAGCGGCGGTTGTGCAGGCCGGTCAGCCCGTCCGTCACCGCCATCTCGATGGTCTGGGTGACGCTGGCGCGGAGCTGGTCGTTGTAGCGCTTGCGGCGCACCTGGGTGCGCAGCCTCGCCGTCAGCTCATGCTGGTCGACCGGCCGCGTCAGGTAATCGTTGATGCCGAGCTCAAGGCCGCGGATGATGCGCCCCTCCTCGCCTGCGTCGGCAAGCAGGATGATCGGCAGGAAACGGGTGCGGTCTAGCGAACGCAGTTGCGAGCACAGTCTCAGCGGATCGAAATCGGCGAAGGCCGTCGAGATCAGCACGCATTCGTAAGGCGTTTCGGCGGCCTGGAAAAAACCGGCATTGGGATCGGTGGCGACGTCGAGTTCGGCGCTGGTGCGCAGCATCTTCCGGATGCGCTCGAAGGAGGATTTGCGCTCGTCGATCAGGAGCACCTTCGGCTTCGCATCCTCGGCGGAGAAGTTGCGGCTCAACAGCTCCTCTATGCCGATGTTGCGGGTGGTCGAGGCGCGCAGCCGCAATTCGTCGGTCAGCGACTTCAGCCGAACCAGGCTCTTGACGCGCGTCATCAGTTGCAGGTCGTTGACCGGCTTGGTCAGGAAATCGTCGGCGCCGGCCTCGAGACCGCGCACCCGGTCCGAGACCTGGTCGAGCGCGGTGATCATGACGACCGGGATGTGCGAGGTCGCCGGGTCGCTCTTCAACCGACGGCAGACCTCGAAGCCGTCCATGTCGGGCATCATCACGTCGAGCAGCACGACATCGACCTTGCCGTTCTCGCAGGTCTCGATGGCATCCGGCCCGTTGGAAGCGGTCAGCACCTCGAAATACTCGGCCAGCAGCCTGACCTCGAGCAGCCTGATATTGGCAGGGATGTCGTCGACGACGAGGATCCGCGCGGTCATCTCACAAGGCTCCGGTCTGGCTGTGCATCAGGCATCGCCCAGGTAGGATTTGATGGTCTCGATGAAGCGCGGCACCGAGATCGGCTTCGAGATATAGGCCTCGCAGCCGCCCTGGCGGATGCGCTCCTCGTCACCTTTCATGGCGAATGCCGTCACCGCGATGACCGGGATCGAATGAAGGTCGTCATCCTCCTTGAGCCATTTGGTCACCTCCAGCCCCGACACTTCGGGCAGTTGGATGTCCATCAGGATCAGGTCGGGCCGGTGCTGGCGCGCCAGATCAAGCGCCTCCAGGCCATTGCGTGTGCGAACAGTGTCGTAACCGCTGGCCTCGATGAGGTCGCGAAAGAGCTTCATGTTGAGCTCGTTGTCCTCGACGATCATGACCTTCTTAGGCATCGATTTCCCGTCCCGACGGTCCTCGGCGCCGAAGACCATCGTCATGCGTCCTTGCCGGATCGCACCCAACCCGCATCCACCCTACGCCAATATGATTGACGAAACGCAAACCGGCCGCTCCCAAAAGCTGTCCGGATTCCGGCCCGCGCAGGGTGATGGCTTGCCGCAAGCGACGCTTGCCGTTACTGCGGAGAGACTCAAGTTCCACGCACAAAAGGTAGTCATGGCAAACGCAGCGTCAATGCGCGAGGAAGCGGAAGCCCTTGCCATCAGGGCACTCGGCTTCGTTGCCGCCGATCCGGAGCTTTTGCCGCGCTTTCTGGCGATCACCGGCATCGAGGCGCACTCGATCAGGCGGGCGGCGAGCGAGCCGGGGTTTCTGGCGGGCGTGCTGCAGTTCATCCTTGCCCATGAGCCGACGCTGCTGCGCTTCGCCGAGGAGACCGGCACGCCGCCGGCCGCCGTTGGCAAGGCCTTGCGGGCGCTGCCGCTCGGCAATGACGACCATGAGCGCTCGGTATGAGCGACGATCCCGAGACGGCGCGGCAGATCGAGGAGCTTGCCGCCGACGACCGGCCGCTTTTGGTGCTCGACGTCGATGACGTCGTGCTGGAATTCATCCGGCCGTTCCCGCATTTCCTGAAATCGCGCGGCTTTGCCCTGACGCTTGCCTCCTTCCGCCTCACCGGCAACATCGCCGAGACGGCGAGCGGCCGGCTGATCGAGCAGGCGGAGGTGACGGCGCTGCTCGGCGAGTTCTTCGACGCCCAGGCCGAGTGGCAAAGCGTCACCGACGGCGCGGCGCAAGCGCTGTCAACATTTGGCGGCCGCGCCGAGATCGTGCTGTTGACGGCCATGCCGCACAAGCACCGCGCGGTGCGCCGCGCCCATCTCGATGCGCTCGGGCTGACCTACCCGCTTCTGACGACCGAAATGGCGAAAGGCCCGGCCGTCGCCAAACTGCGCGGCGCCAAGGGCCGGCCGGTCGCCTTCGTCGACGACCAGCCGTACAACCTTGCATCGGTGCGCAATTCGGTGGCCGACGCGCATCTCTTCCACCTGATGGCCGACAATTCGTTGCGCGCCTTCCTGCCGCCAACGCCTGACGGCATCGTCTCGGTCGAGGACTGGCACGAGGCGGCGCCGAAGATCGCCAGCGCGCTCGGACTCTAAAGCTCGGGGCGGGAAACCGCTCCGCGCTTTCCTGAAAATGCGTCAGGGCTGCAGCTTCGTGCCCGACCCGCTGTTGACCTCGCCGGGAATGACATCCTGGTCGGCGCTGTCATCCGGATTGGTGCTGTCGTCCTGGACCGGGTCGGCCGGCTTCAGCATGGCGCCATTGACCGTCACCGAACCATCGGGCTTGGCGTTGATCGCCCATTCGATACGTCCGTCCGGCAGCGTCTTGCCGAACCCTTTGACCGCAAGCACCATCGGAAAATACTGCGCGGCTTCCGGGTCGGTCTTGGCCGCGGTCTGCAGGGCTTCGACGATCTTGTCGTAGCCGGCGATGTCGACGGTCATGCTCGCATCCGGCTTCTCGCCGGGGAAGGTCATCTCGCCTTCCAGCGCGATCTCGATGTCCTTGTTCTTCAGGGTGCTGTGGCCGATGACGGCCTTGGGCGTCTTGGCCAGGAAATCGGCGGAGATCTGGTCGCCGAAATCTTCCGGCAGCGGCGGATTCTTATTGAGATCAAGCGTTTCGATCGCCTTCTTCGCCATGCTGTCGAGGTCGATGTTGGCGCCACCGAAGTTCAGGTCGATATCGGTGGGAAGCAACGCCACACTCCAGCCGGGCAGCATTTGCTGCGGGATCGTCAGGCCTGATGCCTTGATCACGTAGTTGATCTTGCCGCTCTGAGAGATACCGTCCATTCCAAACGCCGTGCTGAGTTGCGTGGCGCCGAAAGTGCCGACCGGGCTCTCAACCGCGAAATCCTTGAACCCATACGCTCCGTCGAGCCGTTCCCACAGCGGAAGCGCGGCCAGCAGCAGCGACTTGAGCTGCGCCTGGTTCGCCTTCAGCGTCGCCTCGTCCTCATTGGCCACGGCAAAGGCGAGCAGGTCGAGCAGCGGCTTGGTCCGCACGCCCTTGCCGTTCGCATCCACCGACAGCTCCGGCGACTTTATCGTCACCGGAAACTTCATCCCGCTCTCGGGATCGTCGAAATTGACTGCCTCGGTGAAGCTCGACATCTTCTGCGTCATCGTGACGTCGACGCCGCCATTGGCGGCCTTGGTCGCGGCAAAGTTCGCCGTGCCGGCGCCGAAGCTGGCATCCACATGCTGCTTGGCGTCCTTGGACGTCATCGTCATGCTGGCTATGGTGCTGACGCCGCTGGTGAAGGCTGCGAGCGCGGGGTCATAGACGCCGCTGCCCTTGCCGTCCTTGACGGTGAACTGTGTGCTTTGCAGTCCTTCCGGCCCGTTGAACTCGAAGGATGCGCTCTGCGAGAAATCCATCGAGACGTCCCAGGACCCGTCGCTGCGCGGCTTCACCTTCAGGATGTAAGGAGCGACATCGAACTTAAGCAGCTTCTGGTCCGGCAGGGCCTCGATCAGCGCCTTGAAATCAATCGCGACCCGGTAGGCGTCGCCTTCGACGGAGACCTTGAGCATACCAGTGTCGAGCGCCTTCCTGCCGACGTAGCGGGACAGGTCCTCGGAAAGCTGCTTTGCGCCTTGGCTATCGACCGTCTGGGCGAAAGCCGGCGCGCCGAGCGAGAGAAGGAAAACTAGGGGCAGGACACGCTTCACGTCGATTCTCCGTTGACCTCGGAAGACAAAAGCGCTTCGCGCTTCTGGTAGGCAAATACCATCACAGCCGCAAGACAAAGGCTAGTCGCCTTGCAAAAGCACCAGCCGCATCAGCGGCCGGCCGGGCTTGCGCTCGACAAGCCTCTCGAACCCGGCCTTCTCGAAGACCCGCGATGATCCGACGAACAGCCCGATCGAACGCGAATCGCGCGACAGGTCGATCGGGCAGGCCTCGACCAGCCGGGCTCCGTTCTGCCGGGCAAACTCGATGCCGCCCTCGACGAGGCGATGCGAGATGCCCCTGCCCCGCGCCTTGACGCGGATGAAGAAGCAGGAAATCGCCCAGACACTGGCGTCGGCGGTATCGGCCGGGTCGACCGGCGCCGATCCCCTGCCCGGGTTGTTCCATTCGGGGACGTCGGCGCGCGGTCCGATCTGCATCCAGCCGACCGCCTTGCCATCCTCGAAGGCCAGCAGCCCGGGCGGCGGCCCGGCCTCGATTCGCGCCTTGATATGATCCTTGTTGCGCTGCTTGTCGTTCGCCCGGCGCACCGCCGGCGCCAGCCGGAAATGCGTGCACCAGCAGCCGTAGCAGGCGCCCTGCTTGCCGAAAAGATCCTCGAAATCCGCCCAGAGCTCGGGCGCCAGCGGCGCTATGGTCGTGCTCATGAGTTCTCCCCAGGCCAGCCTTGTTGCAGGCCCTGCACTGTCGTACCATTGCGTTTGTTCTCTTTATGTTCGCATCGATGGCGGCTCCTGTCAACAATCCTGAACACGGTTTTTGCCGCGACTGCCTGGCCCTCCAGCGCGGCGGCGGGCGGCGCTGCGAGCGCTGCGGCAGCCCCAGGCTCGTGCGCCATCCGGAGCTCTACCGGCTTCACCTTGCCCACATCGACTGCGACGCCTTCTACGCGGCGGTCGAAAAGCGCGACAATCCAGCGCTGAAGGACAAGCCGGTCATCGTCGGCGGCGGCAGGCGCGGGGTCGTCTCCACCGCCTGCTATATCGCCCGCATCCACGGTGTGCGCTCGGCAATGCCGATGTTCAAGGCGCTTGAAGCCTGTCCCGAGGCGGTGGTCATTCCTCCAGACATGGAGAAATACGTCCGCGTTGGGCGCGAAGTCCGCGCGTTGATGCAGGCGCTGACGCCGCTGGTCGAGCCGCTCTCCATCGACGAGGCATTCCTCGATTTTGCCGGCACCGAGCGCCTGCACGGCATGCCTCCAGCGCTGGTGCTGGCGCGCTTCGCGCTGACCGTGGAAAAGGCGCTCGGCATCACCGTCTCGGCCGGTCTTTCCTACTGCAAGTTCCTCGCCAAGGTGGCGTCCGACTTCCGCAAGCCGCGCGGCTTTTCGG
>NZ_RZOI01000299.1:0-6772 GCF_004022645.1 Mesorhizobium sp. M4A.F.Ca.ET.020.02.1.1
GTCAATGTCTCGGGCAAGACCCTGCAGGACGATGGATTTTTCGTGCACCTCGCGGAGGTGCTGCTGCAAACGGGATTGCCGCCGTCGCGCCTGCAGTTGGAAATCACGGAAGGGGTTTTCATCCAAAGCAAAGATGCGTTGAACACATTGTCGAAGATTCGCAATCTCGGGGTCAGTTTGGCGCTCGATGATTTTGGATCCGGATATTCGAGTTTCGGCTACCTTGCCGATCTCGACCTCAATCAGCTGAAGATCGATCGATCGTTCTTGAACGATCTGGAATCATCCAGGAAAAAGCAGGACGTTGTCGGAGGAATTATCGCGCTGGCCAACTCTCTCAGCCTGACTGTCATGGCCGAGGGGGTGGAAACCGAAGGACAACTGGCTTTCCTGATCGCCGAACAATGCCACGGCGCCCAGGGGTTTTTCATGTCGGAACCGATCGACGAGAAATTGCTGACAAATCACCTGATTGCGCGGCGAGGCAGCCTCAAGGCCAAGGCCAGGTCCAAGCTGAACCTCTCGGCTTGATCGCAGCCTGGGCCCGATTCTAGACTTCCGTGAAGCGTCGACCTTCGAGAGCCGGCGCTATGAAAGCGAAGGCCACCACGCCTAGTGCGGCCGTCCCGGCCACACTTTCGAACTCTCACCCCGTGGCCGATTGGCGCTTCGCTCAGCGCTTGCCCCGCGGCCTGTCTCGATGATCCCGACCATTGCGCGAGTAAATTCGACCACGCTGTTTGCCGTGATGGCTGCCTTGTCGGGGCTTTGGCCAATCTGCTCGGCGGCCCCGCAACATGACAGGCGGATGCGATCGTAGTGCAGATCTCTCTCATCGTCTGGCAACGTCGCCAAATTCAGAGCCCGCCCGTGAATCATGCGCAGCAGCTGCGCCAGTGCTGTTTCGACACTCATGCGTTTTGCTCCGCATCGGTCGAACGTCGCGGCACACATAAGATGCCGGATCGTCGATGGGGGAGGGTTGGTTCCCGTCGCCCGATACGGAAAGGCTGCATCATAGCTGTTAATATATCGTTGATTGCTAATGTAAGCGCATAGCACCCGGCTTGCGGCGGTGTCCAAGCCAACGAAGGCGTGAAGGGAGGGCAGATAGCTGGCTGGGGTTCCTGGAAGCTTTTCGAACTTTCTGTCTTGCTCCTCCAGTCGAAATTGCGAGTGCTCAATGAGGGAGCGAGGTAGTGGATGCTCGTTGCCGTCCAGCTTCAGAGCCGAGACGGGACCTGACGCCAATGGCGCTATAGAGGGAAGACCCGGGACGACTTGACGGTGCCGTAGACGAGGCTCGTCGTGATGGACCCAATGCCCGGAATGCCGTGCAGGCGGTTGCGGACGAAATGTTCGTATTCGTCGAGGTCCGCCACGACGACACGCAGGAGATAGTCCGCCTCTCCGGTTAGCAGGAAGCAGTCGAGGATCTCGTCCGCGCCATGTATGCGCTTCTCGAAACGCTCGACGGCCTCGCGTTCATGCCGTTGCAGGGCGATGCGGATGAAGGCGGTGATCTGAAAACCGCAGGCCCGCGTGTCGACATCCGCGGAGTAGCCGACGATTACGCCAGCCTCTTCAAGCAGGCGCACCCGTCGCAGGCATGGAGACGGAGAGAGGTTCACGCGTGCCGCCAGGTCCTGGTTGGTCAGCCGGCCATCGCGCTGCAGCTCCCGGATGATCTGGCGATCCTTGGCATCTATTTGTTTCATTTTCGGATTGGACAATCGTGATATTCCAATTTTGTGAGGCATAGTGGCATTATTTGGCAGCACCTGCCAGACGCTCGATGCAAAGATTCAGGCCGTCCCAAGCCATGAGGTCGCCATGAACCCCCGCCAGCCCGCCAGTTTTGCCACCCGCGCCATTCACCTTGGCCATGATCCGGCGCAGCATGAGGGTGCACTCACGCCGCCGCTGCACCTGACCTCGACCTATGCCTTCGACAGCGCCGAGGCAGGAGCCGCACTCTTTGCCGGCGAGGCGCCGGGGCACATCTATTCGCGCATCTCGAACCCGACGCTCGATCTCCTCGAGCGCCGCTGCGCCGACCTGGAAGGCGCCGAAGCGGGAGTTGCGCTGGCTTCGGGAATGGGCGCCATCTGCTCGGTGTTCTGGACCTTCCTGTCTCCCGGCGACGAGATCATCACCGACAACACGCTCTACGGCTGCACCTTCGCCTTCATGCGCCACGGCCTGGCGAAATTCGGCATCACCATCACTCATGCGGACCTGACCGATCCGGAAGCGTTGCGTGGCGCGCTCTCGCCCCGGACCCGGATCGTCTATTTCGAAACACCGGCCAATCCGAACATGCGGCTCGTCGATATCGCAGCTGTCTCCGCGATCGCCAAGGCGCACGGCGCCAAGGTGATCGTCGACAACACCTACGCTACACCGGTGCTAACCCGGCCGATCGAACTCGGCGCCGATATCGTCGTGCATTCCGCTACCAAATATATGGGCGGGCACGGTGATCTCGTCGGTGGCATCGCTGTCGGCAGGGCCGAAGACATGACGCAGGTTCGCCTGGTCGGCATGAAGGACATGACCGGCGCGGTCATGGCTCCCTTCAATGCGATGCTGGTTCTGCGCGGTCTCAAGACGCTGAAGCTGCGCATGGAACGGCATTGCGCAAGTGCCATGACGGTGGCACGAATGCTGGAGAGCCACCCGGCGGTGGCCAAGGTCTATTATCCCGGGCTGGAAAGTTCTTCGCAGCATGCCCTTGCCAAGCGGCAGATGCCCGGCTTCGGAGCGATGATCGCTTTTGAGCTGAAGGGCGGACTGGCAGCAGGTCGCACGATGATGAACCGCCTCGAACTGATCCGGCGCGCCGTCTCCCTGGGCGACGCCGAAACCCTGATCCAGCATCCGGCCTCCATGACCCATTCGACCTATACGCCAGAAGAGCGTGCCGCCCACGGCATTTCCGAGGGGCTGGTCCGGCTGTCCGTCGGGCTGGAAGAGGTCGAGGATATCCTGGCGGACCTCACGCAGGCGCTGCAGATGCCGGCGTCGCTCGCCGCATAATCGGAGTTCGCTATGATCGACCTCGCCCATCTGGAAACCCTGCATCGCCGGCTTCTTTGGTTGTCCTGCTGGACGATCCACAACGCCAATCATCTGCGCGACAAGGGCGAGGGGGAGGTCAAGGTCGGCGGCCATCAGGCCTCTTCGGCCTCGATGGCGGCGATCATCACGTCGCTTTACTTCCACGCCCTGCGCCCCGAGGACCGGGTAGCGGTGAAGCCGCATGCCGGCCCAGTGTTCCACGCGGTCCAGTATCTGATGGGCAACCTGCCCCTAGAGAAGCTGAAGAATTTCCGCGGCTATGGCGGCGTGCAAAGCTATCCGTCGCGCAGCAAGGATGTCGACGATGTCGATTTCTCGACCGGTTCGGTTGGCCTCGGTGCGGCCTTCCCGATCTTCGCCTCCATGACGCAGGACTATCTGCGCGGCCATGACTGGGCCGGCAAGGAAGGCCGGATGGTCGCCCTGATCGGAGACGCGGAACTGGACGAAGGCAACATCTACGAGGCCTTGCAGGAGGGCTGGAAGCACGACTTGCGCAACGTCTGGTGGGTGATCGACTACAACCGCCAGAGTCTTGACGGCGTGGTGCGTGAAGGGCTCTGGCACCGCATTGAGGCGATCTTTTCCGCTTTCGGCTGGCGGGTGGCCCGTCTCAAATATGGCGCCCTGCAACGCGCGGCCTTTGCCGAACCGGGTGGAGAGGCCCTGCGTGACTGGATCGATGCCTGCCCCAACGCACTCTATTCGGCTCTGACTTTTCAGGGCGGTGCGGCCTGGCGCAAACGGCTCATGGACGATCTTGGCGATCAGGGTGCGATCACGGAACTACTGGACCGCCGCAGCGACACCGAACTCGCAGTGCTGATGGAAAACCTTGGCGGACACTGCCTGCCGTCGCTCTGCGAGGCGTTCGATGCGGCGGACGACGACCGGCCGACGGTTTTCCTGGCCTATACGATCAAGGGCTGGGGCACGCCGCTGGCCGGGCACAAGGACAACCATGCCGGCCTGATGACGCCGGCGCAGATGGAGACCTTTCGCGGCGCCATGGGCGTGCCGGAGGGCGCGGAGTGGAAGCCATTTGCTGCCGTGCCCGAAGAAGCGGGCCTGCGTGCCTTCCTGTCCGGTGTTCCGTTTTTCGCCAAGGGCAGGCGCCGTTTCGAGGCGCCGGCCTTGCCGCGTCCGGACAGAGTGAAATTGTCGGATCGGATGCTGTCCACGCAAGCCGGCTTCGGCAAGATCCTCGACGAGATCGCCAAGGCAGGCGGGCCGTTGGCCGACCGGATCGTCACCATGGCGCCGGACGTGACCGTCTCGACCAATCTCGGCCCCTGGGTCAACCGGCGCGGTCTGTTCGCCCGCGCGGCGCGCGCCGACACGTTCCGCGACGAGCGTATTGCTTCGACGCAGAAATGGGCCTTCTCGCCCAAGGGCCAGCATGTTGAGTTAGGCATCGCCGAGATGAACCTGATGCTTATGCTAGGCGCGGCGGGATTGTCGCATTCCCTGTTCGGTGAACGATTGATCCCGGTCGGAACGGTTTACGATCCCTTCGTCGCGCGCGGCCTCGATGCGCTGAACTATGCCTGCTATCAGGACGCCCGGTTTCTCTTGGTCGGCACCCCATCGGGCGTGACGCTGGCGCCGGAAGGGGGAGCGCACCAGTCGATCGGCACGCCGCTTATCGGCATGGCGCAGGACGGGCTGGCCTCTTTCGAGCCTGCCTTCCTCGATGAACTGTCGATCATCATGGACTGGAGCTTCGACTATCTCCAGCGTGACGGCGAGGGCGATCCGAACGAACGCACCTGGCTGCGCGATGAGACCGGCGGGTCGGTTTATCTGAGGCTTTCCACCCGCCCGATGGAGCAACCGCAGCACCGCAGCGATCCAGGATTCGCCGAGGGCGTGATCGACGGCGCCTACTGGCTTCGCGAGCCGGGATCGAATGCCGAGGTGGTGATCGCCTATCAGGGCACGGTCGCGACAGAGGCCATCGCGGCAGCCGGCCGCATCGGAGGCGATCGACGCGACATTGGCGTGCTCGCGGTGACGTCGGCCGACAGGCTGAACGCCGGCTGGACGGCTGCCCGGCGCGCAAGGGCGCGTGGTCACGCCACGGCGATGAGCCTCGCCGAGCGGCTGCTCGCCCGTCTGCCGGCGCATTGCACGCTGATCACGGTGATCGACGGCCATCCGGCGACACTGTCCTGGCTCGGGGCCGTGGCCGGACATCGCACGGTGCCTCTCGGAGTAGAGCATTTCGGGCAGACCGGCACCATCGGCGATCTTTATCGCCATTTTGGCATCGATGCAGACGCCATCGTCGCAGCCGCAAGCCGCATCGCGCCCGGTCGGCCGATCAGGCTTTCGGCCTGACAAATCGATGCGGCCTGCCGCAAGCCTGTGAAAGGTTCAGCAGTTCCACATCTCACCGCGTAGAGGGTTGCTGCAAGAACGCACCACCCGAGCTCTCGGATACCCAAAGCTGGCACGACAGATATCTGGCAGGGGAACCTGGATTCGAACCAGGACTAACGGAGTCAGAGCGCGTCAGCCGCGATCCGGTTATTGTTGCGGATACTTGTTATTACTGGGCTTTTCCTCTTGTAAGTTGCGGTTACTTGCGGATAATTGTGACTTGCTGGGTACGCCATGGGTACGCGCAAGCCAAGGGGGAAAACCGCAACATGCCAAAACTAACAGAAACGCGCGCTCTTCGCGCCAGACTGCCGGGGAAAAATGAACCCGACGCCGCGCGATCCGGCAGCGCGTGATCGGGCCGATAGAGACGTTCACGCTGATCAGGAAATGGGTGGACCGGATCGAAGCTCGCCCTGTCGAGACGCGACCGCCCGACGCGACGGTGAACTGACCCCGCATAAGGCGGCGCGATCAGCGGACGGTATCTTTCCCCATCGAAGGCAAGGACCGTGCTCTACCGCATGTCCCGCCGGGGCAAACTGCAGTGGTTAACGGCCTATGGCGGCCGGAGCGGGTGAATTACCTATTGCGCCAGACAGCCCGGCGTCTTGTACGAACATTGCACTTCGGACTTCGCGCCGCTTTTGTCGGCGATGACGCAGGCGACGTGGTGATCGTCTCTGGTACACTGGTTGGAGCAGGAGACGAATGTCGCGTCTTTTTCTTTGGCGTAATTCGTCGCGCTGAGTTCGGCTATCTGACTCTCCTTCGCCGTCAGAGTGTAGGGCTCTGCGCTGTGAGCGGCTGTGGCGAGCAGTAATGCGCTGGCGATGATGTCAATTTCATGGTCACTCCCCTCCCTTGGTGGTGTTCGTCCTCATTGCAGATTGAGGTCCGACACCATCGTCTGCCGAATCGGGAACGTCAATGACCCTTTGTCGGCAGGGAGGCGGTCTGGATGCCGTCGCGGCCCACGCGCGTCTCGTTGCAGAGGATATTCTGCTTGGAGATGGAGAGGTAGCCGCTACGTTTGTAGCGCCCAGCCCCGACGAGGAGGCAGTGAGGAGTCCGCTCGTAACCCTCACTCAAAGCGACAAAGGCGGCGGCAAGTCGCTCGCTCTCAACCCGTAGCGACCCTGTCGTCCTGCGCGCCGCTGGTGATACGGTGACGCCGCCACAGCCGTTCGAGCTTGGCGACCAGCTCGGCGCTGCCGCCTGCGTCGTCCATGCGGGCGAGGTTGAGGACGCTGGTGCGCCCGCAGCGCAGGCCCACCGCGATCATCCCGGTGTCGATGCCCCACTGGCG
>NZ_RZOI01000029.1:0-20015 GCF_004022645.1 Mesorhizobium sp. M4A.F.Ca.ET.020.02.1.1
GTGAGTAGGGAGTAGCAATAGCAAATGGGGGTGCTGCATACCGCGGCACCGACCATTCACTGCTGGCTACTCACTACTCGCTCGTCCTTATTCGCTACTCCCTGTTCGCTATTCGCCTCCATTCATCGCAACGGGGAAAACCACCGCTAAGCCCATGTTCGGCATGGCAAATCTTTCTCTCCCAATGTAGTCTCCAGCGTATAGGGGATCAAAAGGCATTGGGAGGACAACAACATGCCACGGGTTTCGGAACTCTTCTTCAAGACCGCCATCGTGTTTCTCATGCTGGGCGTCGCCGCCGGCCTGGAAATGGCCATCTCGGGCGACCATGGCGCGTTTCCCGCGCACGCCCACATCAACCTTCTCGGCTGGGTTACGTCGGCACTGTTCGGCGGCTATTACGCGCTCAATCCGGCCAAGGCGGCCCGCCGCATCGCCATGCTCCACTACGGCCTCTACACGCTCGGCCTGGTGATCATGATGCCCGCGCTCTACCTGATGCTGCACGGCAATCCGGCACTGGAGCCGGTGGTGGCCGGCGGCTCGCTGATCGTCGCCGCCGCGATTCTGATTTTCGCCGTGGTGGTGTTCTCATCCGAACCGGTGCCGGCCGCCTCAGGCCTGCAGTCGGCGCCTCGCTGAGGAACTGACGCCAACGGCGGAGTTGCCAATCTCCCTCACAGGGGGATTGGCTGTCGCCTCGGCTCGCGCCAATCGCCGGGCGCCTAGAGCAGCCGCGATAGCAGGCTGAAGAGGATGCCATCGCGCTTGAAGGGGCCAGGCATCTTGGCCGGAAGCGAACTGTCGCTGGTCTTGGCGACTGAAGAGCCGCGGCCGTAGATGATCGCCAGCACGGCGACGAAATAGCCCACCTGCAGCAGCAAAGCGGCGACGAAGGCCCAGCCCAGCGATTGCCAAAGCGATCCCGTCTCCGCGTAGGTCCATCCAAGGACCACGAGAAGCGTGACCGACATTCCCACAAGGAACTGCGGAAAATACATTTGCCCGATCGAACGCTCCGGACTGCAACGCCCGGAATGCCCGCCCATGTCTCTACCCTATTAGAGCGTTGCACCTTTCACGCATGGTCGCAAGTTGGCACCAGTGCCGCGCTCTCATCTGCCTTTCGGCTTGTGATCTGCGACCTACGTCTTAGGACTTAGGGCCTTGCGGTGTTGCATGCAAGAGTTGTCTTGACCTCTTCCACCGGCGGTTGACGCGAGCCGGCAGCTCCGGGGCTCGGGCATGCCCGGCGTGACGCCTCGCGCCGGGCTGCTTGCCGTCAGACGGCCATCTTGCCGAGGATCTTCGCCATGTCGGCGGCGTCGAAGGCCTTCAGCGTCTGGGTGCGCACATTGCCGAGCGATGCCACGGAGAGGCTGAGGGCGGTGGCGGCTATGTCGTCATTGGCTTCGACGGTGGCCACCACGTCGTGCTGGCCGAGCGTCCACAGTAGCGAGTTCACCTTCACTCCGCTGTCGGCGGCCATCGCCTTGAATGCCTCCGCCCGTTTCACCGTGTCCTTGATGGATTTGGCGCCCTGCTCGGTGAAGTTCACGAGTATGACGTAATGCGACATGATTTCCTCCCATTGCGGTCGGGGGGCGTGCGGAAGCGTCTCCGCCGCGGCCGTTGTTTCTCCCGACGAGATCGTGCCTGCGAGGCGGCACGCGAGACGGAGCGCCGGCCGAGGCAGCTCTATGGAGACTCCGCCGACGCTCCCACGCGAAGATTGGGTGTTGTCCCCGCGCACAGCCATATTAGCATTTGCGAATGTTTGGGGAAGCCTGTTTTGCCGTCGAAACGCGCCCCGCTTTTCAAGCCTCGAAGAAGTGGAATTTCCCGCGTCCGCCGGACTTGCTGCGGTAGAGCGCCATATCGGCCTTCTGCAGCAGCTCGTCGGAGCTCACGCCATCGCCAGGCCCTAGCGCGATGCCGACGCTGAGCCCAAGGACGTGCGGCTTGCCGGCCACCGTGAAGGGTTCCCGGAAGCGATCGATGATGCGCGAGGCAAGCGCTGCCGCGTCGCCCTTTGCGGCAATGCCTGTCTGGACGATGGCGAATTCGTCGCCGCCGAGCCGCGCCACCGTGTCGTGGTCGCGCACCGCGCCGCGCAACCGGGTGGCCGCGTCGATCAGCAGCCTGTCGCCGGCCTTGCGGCCGAAGCCGTCATTGACCGGCTTGAACTTGTCGAGGTCGCGATAATGCACGGCCATCAGCGCGCCGCGCCTGGCAAGCGCCACCGCGCTCTGCAGCCGATCGGAAAACAGCATGCGGTTGGGCAGGTCGGTCAGCGCGTCGTGATGCGCCATGTGGGCGATCGTCGCCTGGTCGCGGCGCTGCTCTGTGACGTCGAAATAAGTGGTGACGAAGCCGCCGCCCTCGATCGGCATGCCGCGCACCTCGACGACGGTTCCGTTAGGGCGGGTCCGTTCATAGACATGCGCCTCGCGCTGCCTGACCAGCGCCAGCCGGCGCGCGACGTGCAGTTCGACTTCGCCCGGCCCGTACTCGCCACGCTCGGCGTTGAAGCGAAACAGCATCTCCATCGACGGATAGCCATTGGCGAAGAGCTCGTCCGGATAGTCGAGCAGGGTCCGCTGCCGCTGGTTGCAGATGACCATGTTGAGATCCTGGTCGAACAGCGAGACGCCGCCGGGGAAATTCTCGATCACCGCCTCGAGCAGCCGGATCCGCTCCCGCGAATGCTCGATCAGCTGCGCCATCCGGCCGATCGCCTCGGCGAGGCCCGCCGTGCCCCGGCTTGCCGGCACGTCTGCTTTCAACGCGCCAGCCGCGCCACGTGATACCATCGCCATCGGCCGCTGACCCCCTCAGCAATCCCCGGAATATGCGGCCACGCTAATATGAAAGGATTGCCGTCGGATTAACGTCGCGCCGGCCGCGGCCTTTTTCCGCTTTGTTTTGGATCGCGAACGAGAGAGGCCCGCCATGCCATGCGGCGCGGCGGGCCTGGTGGCGCTCGTGAACGTCAGGTCAGGATGATGACGATCTTCAGCGTGTCCGGATCGACGATGACGATCCTGCCATCGGCCAGCACGAAATATTCATAGGTTTCGTAGGCCGGAACGATCTTGACGATGCGCGGCGGCAGGCGGTGCAGTCGCACCTTGTGCCGCGGCACCTCGACGCCGACGGAGATGTCGAAATCGACGCTCGCGACCGGCGAGATTTTCGTCTCGCGGATCACATTGGTGATCTCGGTCTTCTGCTCGACGGTCACATTGGTGATCGATGCGGTCGAGCCCTGGTCGGTCTGGGTCGAGGTCGTGCCCTGGGCGTTCTGCTCGGTCGTCGTGCCAGTTGTGCCCTGGGCCTTCTGCTCGGTCGTTGTGCCGGCCTTGCCCTGCGCCTGCTCGTCGGTCTTCACCTTCGGCTTGCCCTGGGCCTGCTCCTCGGTGGTGACGCCGGCCTTGCCCTGCGCCTGCTCGTCGGTCTTCACCTTCGGCTTGCCCTGGGCCTGCTCCTCGGTGGTGGCGCCAGCCTTGCCCTGCGCCTGCTCGTCGGTCTTCACCTTCGGCTTGCCCTGGGCCTGCTCCTCGGTGGTGGCGCCGGCCTTGCCCTGCGCCTGATCATCGGTCTTCATCTTGGCCTTGCCCTGGGCCTGCTCACCCGCCTTGCCGCCCTTCTGGCAGTCGGCAGCGCCGGCCGCGCAGCTGGCGTCACCGCCAGGCTGGACCTCGGCCGGCGCCTGTGCCTGGGCCATCGCGGCGCCGCAGCCGACACCGAGCGCGAGCATGCTGGTGATCAGAATATGTCTCATGGAAACTCTCCTCGAAGTGTTGTCCCTTCGTTCGGTTAACCTCGACTCGCAGCCTTTGTTCCGAAGCAAATCGCCTCGGTTCAAAGTCGAAAAATTGCCGGAACAAGCCCTATGCGGTGACGTTAACGACCGAGGTGGCCCGGCTGCGAACGGCATCATTCGCGTGGCGGAAGAGGTCGCCGGTCAAGACAGGAGAAGATCATGAGACTGCATTTTAAGACGGCCGCCGCGGGCTTGCTGCTGCTCGCCGGCATGGGTGCCGCGTCCGCCCAGGACGTCATCATCGAGCCCCAGCAGGAGACCATCATCCGCGAGTATGTGCACAAGCAGCCTTTGGCCTCGGTGACGCTTCCCGGCGTTGAACTCAATGTCGGCACGGCACTTCCCGACACGGTCGAACTGCGCGAAGTTCCCAACGTGAAGTACCGTTACGTTGTCGTCGACAACCAGACCGTGCTTGTCGATCCGGGCACCCGCAAGGTCGTGAAGATCATCCAGTGACCGCAAAGACAGCCCGGTACTTGCCGGGGCGGAGGGCGAGCCGCCCCGGTATTATTTCGTGACCATCCCAGGCAGGAACCTTCCATCGCGCCACGCGTTGCCGCGTCTGACTTCGTGCTGCCTCATTAATGGGCAGACTGGCGGCGGCGAATCGGGCGGGCGGCAAAAAGGACCGGGCGGGGTAGGGAGCATATTCACCATGTCGAAACGCGAAATCGGAACGTCCCCGGCATTGGGGATGCGTGTCGCCGACCTCAGGGCCAGGATGCGGATCGCCAGCATCACCGAACATGAGATGAAGACCTTCCAGAAGGTCGTGGCCATCATGGGGGGCGCCGACGGCTCCCTACGCATCGACGCCGACGACCTGATCGCGGCCTCCTTCGTCGCCGAGACGGTGGGCGACAGCGCGCCGAACTGAGTGCCGCCGGCCGCGCGCCGTCAAGCCATCATTCCAGCATATCCGCACCCCGCCCGCGCGGGTGGAGGCGCGCGTCTGTCAGGCGCGGCCTCATACCTCGTCGAAAGGTCCACCGCGTCTTGCCGGATCGCGCGCGATGGCCGCTTCCTCGGCATCGTCTGGCAACGCCTCATCGCTCTCCTGGTAGGGATTGTCATCGTCCTCTTCCGGCAGGGCGCCCTCCTTCTCGATGCCGGTGGTTCCCGGCACTTCCTCTTGCGGTAGGCCGCCGTCCGGCAGGATCCTGGCGCCCTTGATCGCGTCCCAATCCTGCTGGCTGGGCGAGGGCACCTCTACCTCGTCGTTTGGCACCTGGGCCTTGTCGTCGGCCGTTGACGGCTCGACCTCGTCGCTCGGTTTCTTGCGCGGTCCCATGACTGCCTCCTGTGGCTCGCCATTGAAACTCTCCAGGATTTGAACTCGCGGCCCTGGCCGCCGGTTCCCGCGAAGCCGCGCCGGAGGGGGCGCCGGCAGCGCGCCACGGAACCAATCGGCGCCGGCGTTCTTTCCCGGACAAGGAAAGGAGCCAGACCATGAGACCTTTCGCCTTTGCGCCATGCGCGCTTCTGGTCATGGCGCTGGCCGGTCCGGCGGCCGCGCAGGACGACAACGACCAGACGCAGGTGCCCGCCGGCCCCTGCCAGGCCGAGCCGCAAATACCGGGCACTACCGACCAGAAGCCGGCCGCCGACACCGGCGGTGGCCTGACCGGCAAGCTCAAGCCTTGCGGCGGCGTGCTGCAGCCGCCGCCGAGCGGCGACCAGGGCATGGCCCAGCCGGCGCCCGAGCAAGGCAACACGCCGATAATCAGGCCCGGCGAGTTGCCGCCGCAGCAGCCGAAGCAATAGGGTGGAGCCCTTGTCAGCGCGGGTGACGCTCGCGGCCGGCGCGCGCCGCGCGCATCGTCCTGACCTTGGCCCGGCGCAGCGTCGTCACCGGGTCGATGCCCGTCCAGCCGATGCCGGCAGCCTTGGCGAAAGCCATGAAGGCGCGCCGTGTCTGCGCCGGGGTCGCATCTCCGGCTCGTGCCGCCTCGCAGGCGCTGAGCGCCTTGGCGTGGAGCGTGTCGCCCGCGGCCAGCGGCCATTCCTTGAGGAAGTTCTGCATCTGCGCCAACGAAGCGATGTCGCGCCTGAAGCCGGCGCCAACGGCGATGGCGATCGGCGGGTCGAATGGCATGTCTTCAATCATTGGCGCCTCCGCTTGGATTGACTATTCGCCTTCAATGCGGGGCAGGGCGGCAGGGTTCCGGCGTGGATCAATTCGTGCCCGCTGGCGGAACAACAGCCTTGCGGCAGCGTTTTGCTTCGGAGAGCCCGCCATTTCGAACTCTTGAATGCTTCCGCATGCCGCGGAGGCGGGGCGACGCTCACAAACAAACCAACAGGAGGCAGAGATGAAAATTACCCTCATTCCTGCTGTCGCTGGTCTGGCCATGATTGCCGGCATCGGCGCGGCGGTCGCGGACCAGATAATCGTGACGCCCGAGCAGCGCACCGTCGTCCGCGAATACGTCCACAAGCACCCGCTTGCTTCGATCAACCTTCTCGGCCTCGAGCTCAATGTCGGCTCGACTCTGCCGGACACGGTCGAATTGCGCGAGGTGCCCGACGTCCAATATCGTTACGTGGTCGTCGACGGCCGCACCGTGCTGGTCGATCCCAGCACGCGCAGGGTCGTCGAGGTTCTCAATTGACGGCCGGATCGCCGGCTGACGCATGACGACCGGATCGCCGGCTGACGCATGACGACACCGCCGCCTCCGCGGAGGCGGCGGGCGAAGGGTTCAGGGGTGGGAAAGGACGACTTCCATGTTACCGCATGTCGAGACCCCCAACTCCGCCAATGTGGCGGCGTGTTGCGACAAGCTGTTGGCCGAGCGGGGCGCCGGCTTGATCTCGATGAAGGATGCGATCGACGAATTGCGCCGGCGCACCGGCACCGAGCGATCGGATGCCGATCTCGCCGGCCTGATCACCAAGAAGGCGGCGCTGCTGGGCGTGGCGGTGTTGGCGCAATAAACCCGCCGCAAGTCCCGGTTGCCCACTCGCCACCCAAGACGTCCGCCGAAATTTCGGCTAATGTTTTCCCGGAATTTGGACAACCACGGAGGCGACAGTGACGGACGACAGGCAGGAACGCATCCGCCGGCGGGCACACGCGATCTGGGAGCAGGCAGGCAGGCCCGAAGGCTCGGATATTCAGCATTGGGACCAAGCCACGGCCGAGATCGATGGCGAGGCCGCCAAGCCGAAAGCGAAGGCCGCGCCGAAGAAGGGTGCCGCCAAGCCAGCCAAAGCCGCCGCCGCCAAGACGGCAAAGCCTGCCGCCGCCAAGCCGAAGGCCGCTAAGTCGAAGGCGGGCAAGGGCTGAACAACCACGCTGCGCGCCGCTATCGGCGGCGGCTGTGAGCCTGACAATTCCGTCCTACCCCGTGGCGTTTCCGCATCGCAGGGGCGATGGCCAGTGCGCGCCGTCGCGCGTCGACAGAATCAACTCCCGGGGCACAGCATCAGATATCGGGGCAGGTCCTGGTTCGCGACGTCGGCGGGAACATCCCGCTTCAGAAGCATCCAAAAGAAGCGTCTTCAGCTCCTGCTCGCTGAGCCTGTCGATATGCTCGGCCGCGTCGAGGAGATCGACGACGACATCGACCCCCTTCATGTGAAGATGAGGCATCGCCGGTCCTCCCGGTTGCAATTCTGCGCTGCGCCAGCCGGTAGACTATCGGAACGCGGGACGGCCTCCATCACATTTGATTGGTGCCGCTGCGCTGCCTGTCATGACCCGGCGTTTGCGCATCGGGAACATTGTCGCGCCCGCGCCATTTCCTTTGGAGAGCAAAGGAGACAGTCATGAACTGGGATCAGATCAAGGGAAAATGGATGCAGGTCAGAGGCAAGGCCCAGGAGCAATGGGGCGACCTCACCGATGATGACCTCGACCGCATCGAAGGCAATCGCGATCAGCTTCTCGGGCGCATCCAGGAGCGCTACGGCATTGCCAGGGAAGAAGCCCAGCGGCAGATCGACGAATGGTCGAGACGACTCCACTGAACGCGACCTCGAGGGCGGTCAACCCGCCGGCTCCGGCCGGCGGGTTTTTATGCGCCGCGAAGGTTGCTTGCGCGATTGGAAAGCTTTTGCCGACCGCAGGGTAAATTTAGCTAATGCTAATAAAATGGGCTATAATGCGTAGCCAAGCCAACGGCTAACCCCCCTCGAAAAAAACGCCGTTGGTCAGGCTCAGCGGCCCCGCCCCCCGAGTCCGCTGGGCCGCCCTTTTCGATGGGCGGTATGACACCTCCTCTCGCTGAGTCCATCTGCATCTTCGCTCGTGAAGGCGGTCTGCCGCCGGCGCAGCAAAAGCCGGCGTCTTCCGGGCCCTTGCATGGAACCGGGGTCCGGCTCGCGGCTTATATTAGTCAGAGTGAAACTAGCGACATTCGACAGGGAGAAATCCAGATGGCCGACGACAAGAGCAACCGCGGCCTTCGTGACCGGGATCGCGTCTCAGCCGACGACGACTACGAAGTAAGGTATTTTGCCAAGCAGCATCGCATCACGCAGGACGAGGTCCGCGAGTTGATAAGCGAGCACGGCAATGACCGGAAAACCTTGGCGCGGCAAGCCAGGAAGCTGCGCGGATGACGAAGCTTTCCGATCTCGGGCCGCCGTTGACAGGCACCCGGCGCGGAAGCCCGCCGGACGAATATCCGGTATGCCATTTCTATCTCTGCCCCAGATGTGGCCAGCCTGTCGACATGCGCGACCTCCGCCAGGTGATCTGGCACCAGAAAGCGGAGCATGAGCGGCTGGAAGCAGACGCATGAAAACCAGGCTGCGCTATCGTCGGCCGGAATCCGATTGCCAGCCTGGCCGGCGGAGACCGACAGGTCCGGTCAGCCGGCGCAAATCGTCCGCGCCAAAGGACAATTCAGTCCTCGATCTCATCCCGGATGATGACGAAGCGGTGGCCGAGATTGTCCGGCGAACGGAACGCCTGGCTATCGCCATTACAATCGGAATGGGTGTTTGCCTGATCCTTGGACCGATCGTTTTCGTGACGCTTTTCTAAGGGGACTAAGTCGGACACTCTGGTTCGTTTGCGGATCGTTGGATATTTGCCGCCGGCGAGAGTGAAGGTGGGCCCGGCCTCCTCGACGTGTTGAAAACCCGCCACTCCTTGTCGGCTGGCGGATCTTCAATCGGAACCTCGATCTTATTCGATAATCTTGATCACCGTGCGCGTGTCGGGATCGACGACGACTGTCCGGTTGTCGATCACGGTGTAGCGGTATTTCACATCGGGCACTTCATAAAGCTCGACCGTATCGGGCAGGGCCGTGCCGACGTTGAGCTCCACGCCGGGAAGCTTGACCGAAGCCAGGGGCTGCTTCTTCACATATTCCCGGATGACCGTTTCCTGTTCCGGCGCAATAACCACGGTGTCGGCGGCGGCCGCACCGATACCGGCGAGCAGCAACAGCCCTGCGGCGGCTGCGGAAAAGTGCATTCTCATCATTTCCTCCTACGGATTGAAGTCGGGCGCGAGACGACATTGTTTTCGCGCTGGAAGCTCAACTGCCGTGAGAGGCGAACGTTCCCTGAAGAAGGATCTGCGGCCGGAATTGGCGGCATGGCCGCCGGCGCGCCAGCGGCGGCCACCAAGCGATAGCGGAAACGGTTGCGGATGTAGCTGTTGAAATATCGGCCCTTTGCGAAGGCGGCCCGGAAACCGGCAAAAGTCTCCGGCGGCACGTCCTCGAACTCGTAGCATTTGCCGCTGCCCACGAACCACACGCGCAGGATCCGCCTCTGGGTATCGTAGTCCGTCTTTCGGATCGAGGTCGACGGCATGGCATCCTTGCCAAAGGCTGCGAAAAGACCCGCCGGCGCTGCCGGCGGGAGAAGGTCTGGAGTAGCCAGAGTGTCTGGCGAATGAGAAACGATTGCGAAGTCGTTTTGTTGCGAACGACGCACCGCCCCGCCGCCGCCGCGCCTTAGACCGGAACCTTTAGCTGGCGCTTATGTTGTCCCTCCAGCACCCATCTCGGGTGAAGGAGAATGTCATGAACAACATCATCTGGCTGGTTGGAGCCATCGTCATAGTCATCGCGATACTGAGTTTTCTCGGCTTGAGATAACGGCCGTCGCAGCGGCGCTTTGCGTGGCGAGACAGGTCTTCGCCACGCCCCTAATGCGGCGAGCGCGTTAGTGCCGCGATCGCCTGTCGGCGTATTGCGCCACCGCGCACAGGAAGGCCAATGCCGCGGCGTCGCACGCTTTCCGGGACGGGCCCTTGGCGAACAGGACGGCATCCGCGGCCGGCACCGTCAACCCGTGTTTTTTGGCAAAAGTAATGACTTCATAAGGCTGCTCGTCGGGTAGAATCTTCTCGTATTCGTAATCCATAGATTACGTCCTCCCTGTTCGCGACGTGCCCTCCTTCGCCTGCCGCCAATCTAACGCCCGGCAGGGCATGCGAGTCCACCAATTGGCAATTGCGTGAAACGTTCCATTCCGCGCGCTGCGGCTCGGCGGTTGTAGGAATGAAGGCCTATGCGGAGCCGGGCATCGCGACAGCTTCAGCCGAGGCGCCTGATGCGGCCCCTGTCGAGGCGGAAGACGCCGTTGTTGCCACCCTGCCTTTCGAAGTCCGTCAGCAACTCGTCCCACAGCCCGAGGAACTCGCCGCAATCGTCGCAGACGATGCGCGTGTCCGGCTGCGCGTCGGCCGGAATCCTCAGCTTGATCGTCAGGCAATAGGGGCATTCCAGGAGGTGGTCGAGATATCGCGGGGTCATGGCTGTCCTTGCGAGCGGGTAGGGCCGAGCATGGCCAGTCGGCGCAGTTCCGTGAAGTGAGCGAGCGTTCAAGCGGGCTGCCTAAGCCCCTGCAAGAGGGCCTCTTCCTCAAAAATACCGTGCGCAAACAACTCCATGGCGCGGATGGCCAATTGCTCCGCCGCGGGCGAGCCTGCCGGGAGATCCCTCTCGAGGCATATCTGGTCGTAGGCCCTTTTCAACAGGCAGAGGTCATCCGGATAGGCGATGCCGCTGGTGGATTTCTTGGGCTCGATCAACGCTCCCTCCTCCATTGGGGCGGAAGCGCGATGCTCGCTCTCAGCCGGCGATGCCCTTGCCAGTTATCGCCGTTGACGGGATGTTACGCGCATCGTGAGGGGCGGTCCAGAAATTTCACCCAGCGCCGGGCGGCGCTTGGCCGGCAAACGAGCGCCGTCGATAGCCTCGACGTCGCCAGATCTCGCGATCGAGCAATTGGAACATTAGCCGCTTCGAATGGTTGAGGTCTGGCGCCTGACGTCGCTGCTTGGCGTCCCGCGCAGGCTGGTGGGCAAACATCGGCCGGCCCGCGCCATCGGTCCCTCCGTGGCGCGGGCTTTTTGCGGACGGCGCCCGACAACGGATGCTATTTTCCTTCCCGGCGTTTCTCGATCTCGTAGGAAAGCCAGCGGCAGAACATGCCGACAATGGATGCCGCGGCGCCGCCAAGCAGGCAGGCGACCAGCAGCGGGCTTTCCGAAGCGCTCTTCCAACTCACCACCGCAAGCAGGATCACGCTTGCCGTGGAGACCAGGTAGCCTGCGCCTTTCAGAAGATGGAGCGATGCCTTGGTCATTGCAGGAAACTCTGGCCAGCTTGCCCGGTTGGGCGACAGCTAACATACGCTGTTGAGGAGGTTCCGTTCCCTTCGCCGGCTCAACTAACAAGCTCGTCACTCCACGCGAGTGCGCGGGCCAGGGTTCCAGGAACAGGAAGGCGAGCGGGTGCCCGCCAGCACGGGAACGATGATTGGCGGGCACCCAGAGACCGCCGAGAAGGGACGTGTCCGGTGGTCCGCTTACCAATGAGTTGGCGAGGCTTCGGTTTCCTTGAAACCGACCATACCGGCCCTCTGCGCGTGGTGATGAGACTTCAGTCTCACGGCTGCCGGGACTGAGGTCCCTGGGGCGGAACGTTGCCGTGACGCGCCCGTTTTCTCGACAGTGCAATCGTAAGGAGAAGAACCATGGCTGACGGTCCAACGGTTGTGAATTCGGGCGGAGGTGGCACGGTTGTCGCGGTCGTTCTCGCGATTCTGGCGATCGTGGTTCTGCTCGTCTTCACAGGTGTCATCAACATCAATGGCGGCGGCAGCAAAGACGTCAACGTCAAGGTCGAATCGCCCAAGGTCGAGGCGCCGGCGGCATCCTCGCCGTCAGCGCCTGCGCCTGCGGCGCCCGCGCCTTCGGAACCCGCGCCAGCGGCCCCTGCGCCATCAGAACCTGCGCCCGCGGCTCCGGCTCCGGCCGCCCCCGCGCCGGCTCCGAGCGGCGGCTGATGCGTCGAAAAAGGACGAAGGCTCCGGCATGCTACGCCGGAGCCTTTTTCCATCGTAAGGATCGCCATCGCCACGGCTCGCTATTTCGCCGCCGGCGCGGAACCTTTAGCCATCGCTAATGTTCATCTTCCGATAGCGAACATCGCCTTCGGGTGCCGACGATCGGGACGGTAACAGCCGATCGGCCGCGCTTTACTGCCCATCTGTCGCGCGAGTGTTGGCACATTCGGAGATCGGCCATGAACAGGCGTCTGGTACTGCTTTCCTCTCTCTCTGCGGTGTCTCTTGCGGCTGCCGGATCGTTGTCGCTGCTGCCCGCTCGCGCCGGCGAACCGCAATCGGCGACGGACGTTCGAGCGGCAATGCGGAAACTTTGGGAAGACCACATCACCTACACGCGCAACTACATCATCAGCGCCCTCGCTGACCTGCAAGACACGGACGAAGTCGCGAAGCGTCTCCTCCAGAACCAGGACGACATAGGCGACGCGGTAAAGCCTTACTACGGTGATGCGGCCGGCCAGAAACTGGCCGCGCTGCTGAAAGACCACATCAAGATTGCGACGGAAGTGGTCAAGGCGGCCAAATCAGGCAGCAAGGACAAGCTCTCGGCCGCTCAGGAAAAATGGACCGGCAATGCCGACGACATTGCGGTGTTCCTTGGCAAGGCCAATCCGAACTGGCCCGAGAAAGATCTCCGGGACATGCTCCACAAGCATCTGCAACTGACGACCGGCGAGGTGGTCGGCCGGCTGAAGAAGGATTGGGCGGCGGACATCAAGTCCTACGACGAAGGGCATGATCATATGCTGAAGTTCGCCGACATGCTGACGGAAGGCATCGCCAAACAATTCCCCGACAAGTTCAACGGGTGAACGCCGTCTTCAGTTCGTAGGGCAGGAGACAAGCGGAGAAGCGAGGGCTCACCACGCATCGCTTGACTTGGCAAAACTGATGCCGGCAGCCGTCATCGCCAACTCGCATTCGGTGATGGCGCGCAGGTTGCGCAGATAGCGCGCCACGGTCCGCGGCAACCAGCCGGCGCAGGCCTCGACATAGGCGCGGCTGTGGACCAGCGTGCCGGTCGACAGCCGTTCTTCCTTCTCGGCGATGACCTTCAGATATTGGCGGATGAAGCGGATGTCCTCGGCGATGTCCTGGCTGGCCATCCGCCAGGCGCCGGCGAGGCGCTCGCGCTGTTCGAGCGGCAAGGATGAAAGCAGTGGACGGGAGAGGTCGGCGAAGGCGGCGTGGTTCGCGGTGTTCAAGGATATTCCCCTCGGAGAAGGGAAATATCGTACTTTACGTACGAATACAGGTCAACATGAATTCGTACAAATTGAACGATAAGGCGGCAATCTCGGCGTGTTAGGCGAGCCGCATCGTAAAACCTTCGAGTTGCGCCCCGACTGCGGCAAGCGCTGTTCCGAGCACCAGGTCGACCATGTCACGGCTGTCGGGACCGAGCAGGTTCAGGCCTTTCCGCAGGGCGTCGCGCCAGGCGTCGCCCCTGTTCCACGCTTCGGCGAATGCAAAGGCGAGGTCGTCCTGCCGACGCGTGACGTCCAGCGCCTCGACCAGCAGGCTTGCCTGATGCAGATCCTTCTCCCGCTTGGCGCCGGCGCTTCGTTCGCGGCGCGCGGCGACGATCAGCTTGTGGACGGCGAAGCGCTCGGGCGAGGGGACGAGCACGGGCACGCCGGAGCGGTGCAGGAGCACCGTCCGGACGGGATCGCGGATCAGGAAATCGAGGAAGCGCAAGGGCTGTGCCGAGGCGCCGCCCAGCGACGGCATCGGGCTTGCGTGATCGGCGTGATCGTCGCTGCCCCGGTTCGGGGTGAGGAAATCGACCCGGTAGCGGGAAGCGTTCTCGAACTGCGTCGCGCGTCCGGCATCGGTTCGGTGCGGAACCTCGCGGAATGTCGTATCGACTGCCTTCAGCACTTCGATGACCGGCGGCAGGCTGTCGTCCACCTCGGCCGAGACGGAATGGAACTGGGCGAAGTCGGCGTCGCCCGTCTGCAGCGCGGCCCCACGCAGCCTGACACCGAGGTGCCCGGCATAGGTCTGGAAGGCGACCGTTCCGACGAGCACCGCGCGCAGGCGGAAGAGCCCGGCCTTCTCCAGCGCCTCGACCACGTCGCCGGTGACGGGGTCCGGCGCCGTCAGGCCGGCGTCGCGCACGAGACTTGAAACCAGCTTGCGGCGGCTTCTCAGATCGCTCTTGATCTCCTTGAAGGCCGCGACCCGCTTGGCGATCTCGGGGTCCTCGGCCGGACCGACATAACGCCTGGTCTTCGTCGGCCGGGTCTCCTCGAAGTACCAATAGTCGCGGCCCTTCACTGGCACGCGCACGAAATTGCCCGCTGTCGAGAAATCGGTCTCGAAGGAAGCATCCAGGCTGCGCTGCACAAGCTCGGCATACATGGTGCGATAGGCGAGATCGATGGTTTTCATGGCGCGATCCCAAGTCTGGGCTGGGCGTTATAAGAATTACACAGATTCCTTATAACTGCGCGCCATCCGGCCGGATTTCAAGGGAGTTATAAGAAAATAGTGAAAATCTTATAACGCGACTCCGCCGTCTCCACTGGAGGAGAAGGAACAGGTTTCGCACCTCGCTCCAAAAGCACTCTTCGCCAATCGCTCGAACAGTGCTGAAGGGCCTGAAGCAGCGCTCGTTCCGCTATGCCGACTACGGCGTGCGCGACGCCCACGCTGATCGTCTCCAGCAACGCCTTCCTTGGCGCCAATCCGAAGGCGGCTGCAGCCTTCGCGCAGGCGACGCGCGCCGGCTACGCTTTCGCCGTCGATCATGCGCGGGAGGCAGGCGACCTGCTGATCGCCGCCAACAAGGACACGCTCACCAACCCGGCGCTGGTGCATCCTCGCTGAAGGCGCTGAACGACGGCCACTTTTGAAGAGCGCGGCAGGCGCCAGTTCTCAATCTGTTCCAGAATGCAAGCAGAAATTGCGGTGGCTGGATTGTGCGCCCGGCCCTCAGCCAAGCGGAGGGCAGGCGAAGGCGCGAAGCAACGCGACCTTCCAGTCTGGCAACCTACTTACCGCCAAGGCTAACTGCCGTCTTCCGGTCGGCCTCGGCGCGTTCGCGGTTTCCCTTCGCCTTCCAGGAGGCGCTTGGGCGCTGTAGAAATCGGCGGATTTCTGATTGAGCGCGATTGCCTGGTCGTAGTCGATGATGGCCTGGTCGTGGTCGCCCTTATGCGCCCAGGCGAGGCCCAGCGCGTAGTAGGCATCGGCAAGCTTCGGGTCGAGGTCCACGGCCTGGTCGTAGTCGGCGATCGCGCGGTCGTCGTCGCCCTTGTTTGACCAGGCTAGACCCCGGCCGTAATAGGCGTAGCCACGTTTCGGATCGAGGCCGATAGCCACGTTGAAATCGGCGATGGCGCGGTCGTAGTCGCCTTTGCCGCCCCAGCTCAGGCCACGATTTTCATAGACCCCGATGAGTGTCGGATCGAAGGCAATGGCCTGGTTGTAGTCGGCGATGGCGTGATCGAAGGCGCCCTCCGCCGCCCATGCGCCGCCCCGGTTGAGGTATGCGGATGCGTTCTTTGGATCGGCGATGATCGCCAGGTTGTAATCCGCGATGGCCCGGTCATTGTCGCCCTTGTACGCCCAGGCAAGGCCCCGGTTGTTGTAAGCAGCGCTGCTTTTCGGGTCGAAGGCGATCGCCTGACCGTAATCGGCAATGGCCCGGTCGTAATCGCCCTTCGTGGCCCAGTCGTAGCCTCGGTTGTAGTAAGCCGATGCGTATTCAGGATTGAGGCTTATCGCCTGGTCGCTATCGGCGATGGCGCGGTCGAGATCGCCTTCCATGGACCAGGCGTAGGCGCGCTTGAAGTAGGCCGTCGCGCGTTTGTCAGGACCGTCGGCCTGGTTGTCGATGATTTGCGTGCAGGCTTCGATCCGGCGGGCCGGGTCGGCCGCATTGCCGATACAGGCCGTGTAGGCGAGATTGCTGGCGATCCCCATCGCGCCACGGACGTCCAGCGCGACGACGCCGGTCAGCAGCAGCAACAGCGGCAGGCGCCATTTTCGCACCAGCCGTATCAGCCGGCTTTCGCCCACGCCTTCCCGGTTCGTCATTTCGCCGGTTCTCCCCCGAAACCATCGACCTCGGCCGACACCGACGGCTGCTTGCCATGCAAGCAGAAATTGCGGCGTCATGAAAGAGCAGTCAGAGGCCGACGGGCGAGAGCGAGATTACTCACATATCGATCATCGACCGCTTCACCCGCCCGATGATCGTGATCGCGCCCTCCAGCTCCGGCGGCGGGATGTCGAGGTACGACGCCGGCTGGAAGGGCGGGGTGTCGTTCGGGCGCCAGCGCTTGTAGGTGGCCCGTCCGGTCTCGTCCGAGATCACATAGCAGCCATTGGTCACCAGCCGCTTGTCACGCAGATTGACGAAGATGATCGAATCCGGCGGCGAGATCTTGTTCATCGACGGCCCGTCGACGCGCAGCGCGATCCACTCGCCTTCCTCTAGGTCGGCGGTCGGGATGGTCGGATAGTCGGAGAGGTTGACGACGCTGTCCTGGCTGCCAAGCTCACCGGCGCTGATCCAGGACACGATCGGCACGTCGACGGTGACGGGCGAGGGCTGCAGGCTGACCGGTGCGGCCTCGGCGCCGTCCGCATTGAACAACAGCCAGCCGGGGTCGACGCCGAACAGCCGGCCGTATTTCTCCGCCGCCTTGCGCGACAGCGGCCGGTTGCCGTTCTCGTGGCTGATCAGCGTGTTCTTGTTGATCTCGCGCAGAGCGCGGGCCGCATCGCTGGGCGAGGCATAGCCGGCCTGGGCGCGCGCCTGCTGCAATCTGTGCCGTGAATCCATCATCGTACAAAATGCCTGAAAAATATCGTCCAAAGTGTACGAATTCGCTTGCGACTCTTTCGTACATAACGTACGCTTACCGCATGATCGACCATCACGCAAGCATTTCCGCATTGCCCACGAGCGCTTCGGCTCTGCCCACCAGCATCTCAGCTCTGCCCACCAGCATCTCGGCTCTGCCCACCAGCATCTCGGGGCAGCCCACGAGTATTTCCGGGCTGATCGACCGCTGGCACAGCATCGGCGCCTTCGCCGCCGATGTCGGCTGCGGCTACGAGGCCGCCCGCCAGATGCGCCGCCGCGAGCGCATCGCCCCGCAGCACTGGGCGCACGTGGTGGCGGCCTGCCGGAGGCGCGGCATTGCCGGCGTCAGCTACGAATGGCTGGCCGGCCGCGCGGCGCAAGGGGAGGCGGCATGAGCGTGCATTTCGACTTTGAATTCCAATCGTCCGGGCCGTCCTCCTCCCTGGTCCGGACGAATACCGGGGCGTTTGCCCCGGATCCGGCTGAGCCGCCCGCACCCCGGTTCACCGGAACGGTCGGAGCCGCTCCTCCCCCGGCTCCGGCCCCCTTTCTTCGCCAGGCCGCCGGCCCGCCGCGGACCGGCGCCACCTCCCTGATCCGCACTGAGGACGGCACCGTCATCCTCTTCGATCGCGCAACCGGCCGGGCGGTGTCCGGCCTGACCAGGGAGGCGGCGGAGGCCGCCCTTCTGCGCCTTGATGGCGAGGCGCCGAGTCCCGCCTGATCCGACCAATCCCCGAACGATTCTCGCGACGGCCTTCGGGCCGAGCCCTGGCGCGCGCCCGCAAGCCCGCAAACCGATGGATGCCGATATGCCTGCCGCCTATACCGACAAGGAACTCACCGAAATCGCGACCTGGCTGAAGGAGGGGCTTTCGGCCTCCGGCATCGCCGCCCGCTTCAGTGCGCTGCGCGGCGCGCGCGTGTCGCGCAATGCCATCATCGGCATCGTGCATCGCAACGCCGGCCTGCGCGCCATCGGCTTCGCCAACCCCAAGGGCGGCCGCGCCGGCGGCCGGCCGAGGAAGCACGCGACGCGGCCCGATCGTCCAGGCAAGCGGGGCAGGGTTGCCGCTGGAGGGGTGACGCTCTCCCAACCGGCGGCGTTTTCCAGACGTGCTCAGTCGATGGCGGGCGCCAGCGCCGGAACCGCCAATCTCCCCGCAAGTGGGGGAGACGTCCGGTCCACCCTCGGCAGCTGCAACGCAGCTGCCGCGGAGGACGGGCAGGGCGGAGTCGACGTATCGGCCCATGCGGTCTCCGCGCAAGCGGATGACATCGCGACCGCCCGCACCGCGCCCAAGCCGAAGCAAGCCAGGATGAGGATGCCAGCGCGGACATTGCCGCCGGCATGGCTCGCGCCGGGCGGGCTGGCGCGCGAGAAATCCGAAGCGCAGCTCTACAAGATCCCCGCGCCGCCGCGGCCGGCTGCGCCCGGCCGCCAGCCGCATGTCGCCGCCATGCGCTTCACCGACTGCCTGTTCGGCCGCTGCCGCGCGCCGCTCGACCTCGCATTACGCGAGGATGCCGACGACGATCCGCCCGGCGCGCGCCCCGGGCCCGACATGCTCTGCTGCGGCCTGCGCACGCGCCCGATGAGCAGCTACTGCAGCCACCACCATGCCAGGTTCCATGGGAACCGGGCGGGGGTGGTATGATGGGCGGTGTGGCCGGAACTGCCAATCTCCCCCCAGGTGGGGGGAGATTACTCAATCCCCACTGGCGCGCCGCCCATCCGGACACCTCCCCATGAGCGGCACTGTCTGGTCGAAATTCTTTTGGGCGGACTGGGAGTCCGATCCCAACCTCAGGCTTTGCTCGCTCGCCGCGCAAGGGTTGTGGATGCGCCTGCTGTGCGTGGCCGCCGCGCACGAGCCGATCGGCTATGTCGCGGTCGCCGGCAAGGGGCTGGACGAGGCGGCGCTCGCCCGGCTGACCGGCTGTCCCGAGGCGGAGCTTGCCGGCCTGCTTGGCGAGCTCGAGCGGAACCGTGTATTCTCTCGCGATCGCCACGGCCGCATCTATTCGCGGCGCATGATCGCGGACGCCCGCAAGGCCAGGCTCGCGCGCCGCAACGGCTTGAAGGGCGGCAACCCAAGCCTTTCAAACGACAGCGCAAAATCGCCCCGGGATAAGGGGGCGGACAACGGGCGGGTTAAGCCGCGCGGCCGGGCAGGGGATAAGCCCCAGAGTCCAGACTCCCAGAACCCAGAGTCCAGGGAAAAAGCTCTCGCTTTTTCAGGACGCGCAGGCGCGCCGAAAGAAAGGCCCGGCTGGCATCGGCCAAAAACCCATCTCGATGCCGCCAATTCAATCATCGAGGAGATCAATGACAGCAGCCGAATTGCAGCAGGCGGCCAAGGTCCTGGCGGCGATGTTCTCATGCTTCCCGCAGTCGGCGCGCGCTGACGTCGACATGCAGATGCGCGGCTACCTGGCCGCCGTTAAGGATGCCGAGCTGGCGGACGTGCAGGCCGCCATCCAGCGCTTCATCCGCGGCGAGGCCAGGGTCGACAGCGCCCAGTTCTGCCCGTCCAGCGCCCAGCTCTCGATCGAGGTGCGCGAGCGCCGTCTGATGCGCGAGCTGATCGCCAAGCGGGGAGGGGATTCACCTGTGAAGCTGGTGAAAAGCTGACATCTGGAGACGGCGTGCCGCGGAACACCCCTCATCCGTCCGCTTCGCGGCCACCTTCTCCCCTTGTGGGAGAAGGTGGATCGGCGCGCAGCGCCGAGACGGATGAGGGGTGCCTGGCGCAACCATTTCGACAATCCCCCCACACAAGGACCCGCTTATGCCCCGCAAACCTTCCAAAAAACCCGCACCCCCAAAGCTCCCCAAGGGCGAGGCCGAGCAGGTGCGCATCCGCCGCGAGGTCGGCCACGACTTCGCGCTGAAGCAAGACGCCTTTGGCCGCCAGCGCCTCGCGGCCGGTACCGCCGAGGCACGCCGCGTCTACGCGGTCTCGAACGGCGGCTACACCTCCACCGGCGGCATCGTGCGCCTGCGCAATGTCGATCCGCTGGTGGGCATCACCTCGCTGACGC
>NZ_RZOI01000002.1:0-39701 GCF_004022645.1 Mesorhizobium sp. M4A.F.Ca.ET.020.02.1.1
GAAGCAGGCGGCGAGATGTCGTCGCCGAGGTGATGCCAGCGTGGTGACTCACCGCGCCTTGGCGCGGGGCACAGGTCAGCGCCCATACCGACCGGTCGGCGCAAAAGCTGCCGGCGGATGCCGCTTGGCGGGAAGCACGGAACCGCGTGGGTCCGAAGTCGAGGTCACTGCGCCGCGCTCAGCCCATGCCTGGAGCTCGTCGACGGCGTAGACGACACGACCGCCAAGTTTGCGATAGCCAGGACCAGTGCCGTAGGTGCGGTGTTTCTCCAGCGTGCGGGACGACAGGCTGAGGAACTCGGCAGCTTCCTTGGTGCGCAGAAAGCGCGGCGGCAAAACGGCTAGATCTGGTCGCATGTATCGAGCCTCCGGGGAGTTTTGAGAACCGCTGATGCTCAGCGGCGGACAGCGACAACCGTGGCGGAAAGGAGACGTCGCAGAGGATGGGGAAGATTGGGGGGCGCAATATTCCCACCCGGGAGCGCTAGGAGCGCTTGCGATGGCGCAGCAGTTGCAGATAGCCGCCGGCGATCATGGCTCTTCCACCCTTGACGAGACCGATCACGGTGTCGCGCAGGGATGAGGTTTTCCATGGCGCGGCGAGAACTCGCCCCGTCCCGTAGAAGGCGGTCGCGATTTCACGGTAGCTGGCGCCATTGGCGCGGCCATCCGAGGCCCGCATCATCAGGCGCAGGCGGCGCCTCTGTTGAATTGTCATTCGCGTATCGGGGGGAACAGGCCGCCTGTTGTAGGCACGCCAGAAACGAACGAGAGCCTCCACCCGTCCGAGTGTCTGAGAATCCAGCGGTATCAAAGCTGTAAGGGAACGGTTCTCGTCACCGCCGGGAAGGAGGAGAAGTTGTGTTGCTATGCCGCTGTCATGGACGACATGCGAACCTTGCGGACTGTCGCGACCAGGGCCGACCCCGGCAAGCGCCCTGGAAGGGTCGGACGACAGGAAGTCCGGCGACGGGGCGAGGGCCAGCACGGCAGGATCGGCAAGAGGTGACCATAAAACGTCTTGCGTCAATGCGGACAGGTCGGGACGGGCCGCGAAATCGCAACCCCCAGCGTCTCTGCACTTCTGCTGGAAACGGTTTCGTCTCAGTTCCCGAACGAACGAGCGCCAGGTAGAGCCGCTGATATGAATCTGAGCGGCGCAGGCATTCCCAGGCGAGTCCTTCGATTGGCAAGCTGTCGAAGAAGTCGTAGCTGTTATCGTCCCCCCAACGCGACGTGTTCGGCTTCATCGTGTGGGTCCTCGTCAAACTGCAAGTCGTGCCTGCATCGATTCCGGGCGATTGGGATTGGCGGAAGACCCTGGATGGACATCGCGTGATGCTTTTTTGGCATCACCGAGGCGGCAATATTGGCTAGGTTTCGGTCTTACGCAGAAGTTGCCGGTAGCCTGTGCGTGTCATCCAGCGCGCCCGCGCCAGATGGCTGTCATGAACCTGTCGGGCACGCTGTGGCTCCTCTTTCGGATCAATCCCGAAGAGGATTCTGACCACCTCGTGCCAATCGGCGCCGTCGGCGTCGGCGTCAAACAAGCGCATGTAGAGCTTGATGTGGCTGCGGTCGTATTCGGTAAGTACTTCCCCCGTGGGCGCGGCGTCGTCGAACGGCTCGATCATGGTTTTCACTCCCCAACCCGCGAGATGGAAATCACAGTTCTTACAGAGGTCACGGCAGCTGCGGAGGCCGCTTTGCGGGCATCACACGATGCTAAGTCGACATCGCCACCCACTGCGCGCCATGTCGCTTCCCGGTTTGACGGCAAGAGGCCCCGCCCGGATGAACCGGGCGGGACCGCGTGTATCTTCTTATTCTGCGCCGCGGCGGCTCGGGCGGGACCAGATCAGGCTGTAGGCCTCACCGTCCTCGTCATTGAAGAGGTTGGCGAAGATCGGGGCGATGAAACTCGGATCGTCGAGCTTGAGGCCCAGATAGTCCCGGCCCTCGTTGGACTGCTTGGACCAGGCGGCGCCGATCTCTGCGCGGCCGACGAAGACCCGGTGGCTGGGGGCGTTCTCGCCATTGGCGCGGGTTTCAGGAACGATGCGCACGCCGCGGGCCTGGACGCTGAGAGTGACGATTTCGCCAGTGAACTCGTTGTTGCCGGACTTCTTGAAGGTGCCGATGGTGGCCATGATAATTCTCCTTGATCCTATCTGTCTCGAGCTCGCACCATTGCGACTCGATGGTGGTCGAAAGGTCGAAGGCGATCGCTGGCGCACCGGAGGGCCGAAGCGCAGCGGAGGACGGCGCTGGAGCGACTTTGTTGCTCGCGAGGAATGACGGCGCAGCCGGCAGGGGAAGAAAGTCGTGACGCACCGTTGCGCAACAAGCGATTGAGGCGAAGCCGTTCTTCGGACCAGAAACACCAATCGAGAGACCGCATCGGTGTTGGCCAAGACACCTAGGTCCCAGGAGAAAAGGTGACCTGCGCCGATCTGACCCCGGCAACAGAGGCTGCACGCAAACGGTAGTCGCTTCGCAACTGATCCGCGCGTCTGCATTGACTAATGTGCGCATAGCGTGGTGGCTCCGGTACCCGGCTCTTCGGCGTTGCACATAGACGTCTCCCGAGTTCGCGGGCTACGACGATGCCTGCGGTGCAAAATTCGATCGCTGTTTCCGCATCCACGTGCCGGCTTGTCGGCAAGGGATGAGGGCGTCGGTCATCGTTGTCGTGTCTCTACGCCCAAGAAAGCTCCGGCAGGCTTTGGCCCTGCACTGTCCTAACCACCGGCGACGCGTCCGGCACGCTCCTGCAGTCCTGTGCGCTCCCCACTTAGGAACCGACATTCGATGCCGCCGTTCTCCTGAGCGATCTGGAGGTGCGAATGTTCAATCCGTGGTTCGATCTTTATTTGTCGGCGCTGGAAGCTCACCAGGTAATTTGGCTTCGAACGCTGCGGATTGCCCGGGGAGGCAGATTGGCAGAGAGGGAAGCGAAGCAAATGATCACTGAGAAAGTGGAGGCGGCCACGCTCGCCGGTACGCTCTTCGCTACCGGATCGGTGGGCAAGGTCGCAGCCGTCTATCGGAGGAAAATTAGAGCCAACAAAAAACGGCTCTCCATCTAATTTCTAGATGACCTAGTGGGACTCCTGCGAAACCGGAAACGACTGAGACACGCTGATGGTAGCAGAATAGACCAGCCGCCCGGCTTCCTCATAGACGGAGACGGTCATGGATTCATCCAAATCGCTTGAGGCCAGTTCGTCGACTGCTATGTCTTGAAGAGCCTTTAGCGCCTCTCGTCGCATTTCGCTCAGGCCATCGAGATCGACCCAGGCATCGCCTAGAGAGTGCCCATTTCTCACAACCTCGAAGAGGTATTTCGACATTCGGCCACTGTGAGACAAAGCAAATGTGGCGGCATTCAAATTTGAGGGCCGGCTATGAGCACGGCGTCCAGCCCTCCGCCTAGCCGGCGGTCAATGCTTTGTGGGGCCTGACGCCGTGGGCGAGAATGCTGATTTCGGCTTCGGTCAAGGTGATCTGATAGCGCTGTGTGGAATTCTTCGAGTAGATGTCGCCAGCAATAATCGAGACGGTCACATCGCCATTTTCGTCGATCTGCACATCCTCGATCTGCAGCGGCGCTGAGTATATGCACTTCGGTGATCCTGGCCTTCGCGCAGGCTGAGCAGACAGTCGCAATGTGAAAAATCCCTTGCTGTAACAGCAATGCGTCTGACGCAAAATTGATGCCAGCAATTCGGTCCCGAGATGAGACACTGAAACGTTGGGCTACTCCCACGTTCGTCCTTATGGATACGTGCCTGCTATTTCGGCGAGAGCGTATTGTTTCGCCAGCCGGCGCCGTGTTCGCCCCCGACACCCAGCGCCGGTTAGGCCCGGCGTTTGCTGGCCTACCCACGCTAGCCTGCCGGGCCGCTCCCGTTTCATGGACTCCAGCCTTTGCGCTTGTCCGGTGGGGCCGCGTGGTTGGTGAATTGCAGGTTCCGGTCATCTCGGCCGGCGCGGCGGCACTCGTGGCAAAAGATCACCTTTGCCAGATCCCAATGAAGGCACGGTTGGTCAGGGCCGAGACGCTCCACAAGCGCGGCGACATCGAGCACGACATGGCGCCTGCAGGTGAGGCAGTCGACCGACATGCCTGTCCCGGCCTCCAGCTTCTTGCCTAGCGTGTCTTCAACAAAGGGGAATTTCATTGTCATGGCGATCTTCGAGAATGAGGTCGCCGCACCTAATAGGATTATATTCCTGGTCGCCGATCGCTTGCCAAGGGCTTACGCGATCACGCCATGTCCAAAAGAGGTATCTTAGTCGAGATATGCGGCGGTCCTAATGGGCCGCCAGGCCGGCCTTCCAGGCATTGCTCCCCAACGAACGGGCGCCGGCCACCTTTAGCCCGTCGTTAGGTGTGGGGGCACACCAGCGACGGGCTATCGGGCGCCTATTCAGCCTTCGTTCACAATATTAGTGCAAGCTAACGTAAGGTCATGCTGGTACAGCGTACATGCAAGCCCTAGCACCGACCCCCTCAACGCTGGGGCTTCCTTTTTAATGCTGGGTCTTGCCGCTTGATTGATCCGCCTGCGCTATAAACTTGTTAAAGGCGCGCGCCTCATCGACGGTCTCAAACTGCCGAGACATTGTCGTGCCGTCCGGCTTTAGAACCACTGCGAGGAATGGAAGCCCGAACACGGGCGGGTGATAGACGGCATAGATCGTGCTGCGCTTCATCGCGGCGTTTTACAGGGATTTCTGGCCCGGAACTAGATGCGCGTCGGTGTTCGGGTCGGCGGTCTTGGAGTCTTCAACTCTCCTGAAAGGGGTGGGGTGCCAAGTTAATCGGCGCCGGGGCTTTTGCGTACAATCCATTCGACCACGTTGGGGTCGACGTAGTCATCGCCTGTCACAATCCGAACGAGCTTAGTTGCGCGCGGTCGCCACTGGTCCTCAGGAACCTTATCCTCATCCACCCAGCGGTTGAACGCTTCGCGCATTACGTCGAATTCGAAGTATGAGGCGTTGTTGTTGGTCGGCCGCTTCGGGATGGGTTCACAACGGCTTACCGTCCGAAATGTTCCAGCAGGAAATTTGGCCCGTCATTCCTAGGGCCCACTTGGTTTGTCAGGAACGGCTAAGCTACGAACGGCTGCCAGTGTAGCTCGAATGGGCTTCGGCGTGATCTCGGGCAGACTGCCTCAGCTAGTGGTTTGTCCGGTCTTCACGCAGGACGTTGTAGAGAAGCAGGGCCGCCAACAAAGACGCCAAGGCGCCCAACACGTCACCGCCGGTCAGCGCTGAGCAATATACGAAAGCGAATGCCAACTCGGCCATGGTTTCCACCGGCGGGTGTTGTACAGGATTCCGGGGGAGAACCTTTAGAGAGCGCTAAAGTTCCTGGTTGGGATTGGCAGCCGGATATGACATTTGCGCCGGCACGTAGCCCGGCCTGCTTCTACTATGGACACAGGATAGCAGGCCGGGCCACACTCCACCAACGGACCCGGAGTTTCAGAATATTGAAACTCAGGTAACGGTCCCACAACCTATCCTTTCGGTGAGTGCGATTAAGCTCGCTCCAGTGGTGATGGCCGAAGCGGTCTCCGCCCTACCGCTCGGGAGTGCGTGGCGGCACCTGATCGAGGAGTGTGATCTCCTCGGTCTCTATGCTCGGGTTTGCAGCCGGCAATTCGCCCTCTGGCGTCAGCTTGTCGACCGCTTCAGGCAAATCTTTGGTGATCCTGGCAATCAGCTCATCGCGTGACAGACCAGTCTGCATCGAAAGAGAAGTGAGGGTGTCGTCGTCGATTGCGTTCTCCACGTCCTTTGGTTCGATCGGCTGATTGGGTCCACTGCTAACCCACGAATCTACCTTCGACCCCGCTCCAGCATTTCTGAAGCGGTCGAGGATGTCCCCAAGCGCCGTCCCGGACACGCCCTTGGATAACTGATCCAAGAGCCCTCCCTGCGGGTTGTTTGGATCGCGATTTCCTCGGATCAAGTCTCCGATCTTCTCGCGATTTTGATAGGCTAGAATGCCAAGCACTGCGACAGCCAGTCTTCCCAGATTTGCCATGGTTTCCTCCCTTGGATCACAGGAGAAGGTTTCGTGATCGCAAAGGTTCCGCCCGTCCATGTGATGCTGCTGCGCTAGCCCGTCTCTTCCGTGAAATCCGGCAGCGAGGCATGCCGCAAGTCGTCCTCGCCGCGCAGATGCTTGATGCGGCCGATCAGCCCCGGCTTCACCCATTGCGTCGCCGGCCGCTTCATACCCTTCTGCGGGCCTCCTTGAGCCTCCTGGACGCGCTGCCCCACGATGCGCGAGTTTGAGAAAGGCCCACCGAATTCCGGGTCCGGGCAATCTCAGACGCATGCGACAAGCACTGGAGGCAGCCGGTGTGGCAAAAAAGGCCCGCCGGCCGAGGCCAACGGGAGGTCTACTGGAATAGCCAGAGCGTGGTCTGGCACGCTGCAAACGGCCCACCCGCGTTGTGTTTCAACTTGCTAAATTGACTTAGGACCCTGCCAACGGGTGCTCCAGCGGGGGCGGCCACCCGGGCGGGTTTTGCCGGCAGGCGGGTTTTTCTCATCGGCTGACGGTTCGTCTCAGCGGAGATGAGCTTGTCTTGACAGCAGGCACCCTCATTTCTCGTGCCCTCTCCAGGTCCAACTGACTGGCATACTCAGCCTCGAAGGCCTCCGAGTGCCTTCGATACTCGCTCCGCAGATGGAAGTATGGCAGCGCAAATCCGAAAAGGATGATGACGCCGATTGCCCCCGTCATGTGGTCGATAACAGCAAGCCGGTGGAAGAGCGCCATCGCGCCTGCGGTCACAACCGCCCCGTTCATTCCTGCACGGAAAGGGTCAAATTTGGGCGGCGGCGCAAGCGAATCGGCCCGTCGCTTCGCCTAGGTAAACGGCTGCCACGAGCTTGCGACCAAGTCCCGATTGCTAAGCGCAAGTGGCAATGGGGAGGGCCGTTTGGATCCGATAACGAAAAAGGCCCGCTCCGATGCAACATCGAATCTGATTCAATATCGCATGGCCGTTTCAGTTCCGTTAGCAAACCCTGAAATGCTCCGGAACCTTCCGTTCAGTCCGCTATTGGTCAACAGGAGGTCCGTGAAGTGCGAAAACTGACAGCAGAGCAGTCGCGAGCAGCAAGAACGCTATTGAAGTGGTCGCGCGTGCGGCTTGGCGCCAAGTGCAATCTTAGCGAAACGACGATCAGCGATTTTGAGAACGGGCTAAGGAAACCGCATCCCCGCAAAGTTGCCGCTATGCTGCTGGCTTTCGAAGGGTCGGGAATTGTCTTTTCCGCCGAAGGGAGCCCATCACTATCGCGCTCTGAGGGTCAGACTGGTGGTCGCCACACCGGCAACAGATCGTGGCGCCGTCGGCAGACACAGGGCGCGGGAAGAAACTCCTCGACGTAAGGAGATTCTGGCGGAAGGAGTCCCCAAATGGCAAAGGACAAAAGCAGAGCCGACTTCCGCGCCGCAGGCCAAATCTCGCTTGACGACGACTATGAGGTGAATTTATTCGCCCTGCAGAACAACATCACACCGGCTCAAGTTCGAGAACTCATCCGCAAGCACGGCAATGATCGCGCGACCCTGACCAAGGCTGCCAAGGCATTGCCAGGACGATGACGAGAAATTCCCAGACGTGAGACCACCAATGAGGCGAGCCGCCTTGCCCTGATCACCGGGCCGACCACCAGACCTTGTCTACATCGGCCCCGGATCATGCCCAGCTTGACGCGACAAGCGCCTCAAACCCTGCCGTAGGCGAGCATCCGACAGTGTATGTCGACGTGGCGCGATACCTGCAGGAAACGCAAAGCCCGCCGTCTCGGGGAGAGAACGACGGGCTTTTGCTTGGGGAGCGGCGGGGGGACTGGCCGCTCGCGATAGAAATCCGCCAGACCTGAAACTGTCCCCTGATGACTGAGACGCTATCCACCGCCGACAGACCTGCTGATTTTTCTTCGCGCCAGCCCTGCAGTGTGAGATAATTCCGACCAGGGTTTTAGGGCGGCAACGATGTCATTGTCGCGCAACAGTGGTGTGTACGAACCCGCTGATCTGGACTTGCTCCCAGCGGGTCTTTGACCGACTGTGCAAAGAACGCCGGCTAGCCCTCAAGGACAGGGACCAGAGGGAATATCTTGCCTCTCAAATCTTCGAAGTTTTCGACAACGGATCTACCGACGAGACCGAGTTGTGGCGATCGCTTTCAAAACTTCGTACCTCCAAGGAGGCACGAGAGAGCCCGTCGCCTGGAGGACATGGCGACGGGCTCTCTGGCCACCCAGAAGCGGGAGATGACCGCTCCAGATAGAACCGCGACCGGGAAGGTCTGTTCCATGTCCGGACACAAATATTAGCATCCGCTTGACGAGGCAGCCGACGGCCCCAGACTCCATAATGTGGAACGGATCCAGCGCCAATCAGAGCACACGGTGAACGGATACTGCCTCACCATCAGGCTCAGGATCCCCGATGACGCTCGTCCGGATACGCCCATTTTTTGCGATGATTGCGGAAAGTACCTTGGCACCTGGGATGAGATCCAAACCGACTTTGAGAAGCAGGGCGGCCAGGACGGGGTGTTTCGACTCGACAAAGGCCGCATCCAGCGGATCCGCTAGTGCCGGCCGGCAACCCTCTAGTGTCGACCTTTCAGGAACCTAGCCTCGCGAAGCAGCGAATTCCAATCAGTTCCAATTAACTCGACCAGTCGCTTCGCCTCTTCCTGCCCGATGCCAGTCTCCCTCATCAGTCGCTCCGCCAACAGCTTTAGATGGGCGATGCGCTCATCTTCATTGTGGATTGCCGAGCACATAACGGTTCCTCCAATGACAGGAACCGCTGAAGTTGGCTTTTGTTTCGAGTGGGTCGCGACTCTGGGCTCATCCGATTTGCGGATAGAGGAACCCGACACCCACCGTTTTTTGCCAAATAGCAGAAGATGGAAGGGCCGATAACGTCGCCAGCCGGTAGCCTTGCCGGCTAGGCCCGGCGGTCAACAAGCGCTTATCCCCGACCATCGGGTTGCTGTTTGCCAAGCCCGGCTCGCTGGTCGAGGTGACACAGGACTTGCGAGCCGGGCTAGCCGCCGACATCTTCCAATCCGGGGAGGAGTGGTTTCAACAGTCGGCGAGGAGCAAAACGTATCCGATCAGGCCTCATCATGCGATGTGGACTGAGGTCCGAATGAGCCTCCTGCAATGGTCTATTTTAGCAACTGCTTGACTATGCCGCCCTGCGCCCCAGAGTCTCCTTCATGGCGAAGGGCAGCATCAAAGTCGGCGACGAGGTCGCGATCACCGCGACCGTGCGCAAGCGCGTGACTGAGGATCGGGTCGCCGTGTTGATCCCTTCCTACCACCAGCCGCATTCCATCGTTGACCGGTCGCCAAACGTGAGCAGCGGGCAGAAGGTCGAGTTGGTGGGCGACGTCACGCATGTCTACGAGGACAGAGTGACGGTGAACCTTGGCGTTCCAGTAACGGTCAGGCTCAACACGGTGCGGCTTGTCACCAGCTACGTGGCGCCGAAACGGAAGACGCCGCTGGTCGATAAGGCGACGTAACAAAAAGCCCGCCGGCCGAAGCCAGCGGGCAAGAGGTGGTCACGACCCTAGAGCCCGCGAGGGTCGAGCCGCAAATATGCTCGCACGGCAGGCAGGTATTCCGCGCTAACAAATGTTAGGCGATAGCCCCGCGCCTTCGCCGGGCACCCTCAAAGCGGCGCGAACGACGCCACGCAAAGATACAGGCTGACGATACTGCCGGCACGGGTGTTCGAGAGGCAGCCGCGCCACGCGGGCCGTCGGCAAAGTCGCGACGATTCATGAGGCGTGGGGGTCTATCTCACCGACGATCTCGGAGGGGTCGCCGTCGTATTCGTCTGCCGGTGAGACAGCGAGCGTGCCGTCGCCAGCGCGAAAGATGACGATGCTGACCATGAGGCTGGTGGCGAGGCTGAAGGCGAAGGCGTTGGCTTCCATGAGGGACATCTTTCCGGCTCCTGCTTTGGAAGCGGGGAGCGATCCCCGCGCGACAGGCGCCCGATGTGTCCGGCCGAGGGCCGCAATCACCGTGAAGGCAAGCCGGAACGGCGGCACGCTTGGCGTAGTCCGACCCTTTATGGGTTGATGGCATCAGGCCTTCGGACCGGATCAAGGAATTGCGTCGACAAACGCGGGGATCGGTTCCCTGTTCTCCATTCCAGGACGAGAAGGGATGAGAACCTCATGGTTCGCCGCCTTGCTTTCATCGACGCCACATCGGCAGAAACGGTCGTCGGATCAATGCGCCGGCAGCGACGGAAATCGGGGCGAATGACTTGCGGCGAGTGAAAAGGTGGCCTCTTCACGTGGCGCCGAATTTCATCACCGGAATGCCGAGCCTGCGGGCCTTGTCGGCAAGGTTGTCCTGAACGCCGGAGCCGGGGAAATGAATGACGCCAATCGGCAGAATGTCGAGCATGGCGTCGTTGCGCTTGAAGGGCGCGGCCTTGGCATGCCTGGTCCAGTCCGGCTTGAAGGCGATCTGTGGCACCTTGCGACTGTGAGCCCATTTGGCCGCGATCAACTCGGCACCTTTTGGTGATCCGCCATGCAGCAGGACCATATCCGGATGCTTGCCATGGACCTGGTCGAGCTTGGCCCAGATCAGCCGATGGTCGTTGAAATCGAGCCCGCCGGTGAAAGCGACTTTCGGTCCGGGTGGCAACAGCACCTGGCTGTCCGCATGCTTTCTCGCGGCAACGAAGTCCCTGCTGTCGATCATTGCCGCGGTCAGGTGGCGATGGTTGACGACAGAACCGAAACGCGGGCGCCAGATCGAATGGGTGTTACGCTCGTAGTGCTCGGCGGCCTGGTCGCGCATCAATTCGAAAGCGCTGCGGCGTTCGAGCAGGGTCTGACCTTGGGCGATGAGGCGCTCGAGCTCGACCGACTTGACCTCGGATCCGTCCTGTTCGCGCTGCAGCCGCAGCTGGCTAAGCTCGTTTTCATCGAGCTCCCCCTCGATCCGCCTGGTCGCGCGATGGAACAGGTTAACCGTTCCCCACAGGAGTTCCTCGAGATCGGGTTCAAGGCGTGTGTCGGCCATTGCCACCACGAGAGCGTCGAAGATATCGGCGATGCTGGCTGCGACCACCTTGCCTTCGGGAAGCGGGCGCGGGTCGGGTTCGTCGTCAAAGGGACGGAAACCGTAAAGCTGAAGCTCCTGAAGGACATGATCGGTTGGTGATGATGCGGATTGCGGCTCGAAGCCGGTGTCGTGCTCGGTGTTCATGGCGGCTTGCCTTCGCGGGATCGGCCGCGCCCATCGCGGCCTTCATGGCGACGAAGGCGATGGACGGTCCGGACCTGCACCCTAAACGGCAGCGCAGGGCCGGAACGCAAGTGGAGGATTGCGGAGCCCGGCTATTTTGTCTCGCGATGGAAAGGCCCGCAGACGGGGTCTCGCGCGGTCCGCCGCGCGGGGTGGCAAGGGCCGCCGGAAAATAGCCGGGCGTAGCCATTGCCTGTCCGGACCGGCCGGCGCCCGATCGCCCTCTGGAAGGCCGTGGGCCGGCCCTCGCCCGGCGAAGGTGCATCCGCCCATCCAAGCCACACATCGCTGGCACGCCTCCCTTCTTCCCCTTCCGGTCAGGCCGCCAGCGCCATGAAGCGCGAGACATCCTGCGGCGCGATCTGCACCCGCAGGATCGCCCACAGGGCATTGGCACCGAGCAGGCGCAGATCCTCGTTGAAATCGCCGAGTTGCGGCGTCAGGACCATCGCCTCGATACCGGCCGCTTTGGTGCGTTCAAGGAGGGTTGCCACTGCGCCCTCGCCTGCCGGATCATTGTCACGGGTGATGTAGAGCCGCCGCAATGTACCAGGGAATTGGATTGCGGACAGATGTGCGGCCGACAACGCTGCGAGTGCCGGCATAGTCGGCAGGATTATGCGTTGCGACAGCATCGTCTCGATGCCTTCGCCGGCGGCCATGACATCGCCGCAAAAGCCGAAGCGGACACCGTGACCGAGCAGGTCGCCCAATGCTCGTCTCGGTGTCTCGATCGGAGCGCGGCCGAGATGGGCATCGCTGAATCCGCTCGGATCGAGCCAGGTGCGGTGAGCGCCAGTCACGTCTCCGTTGAGGTCAGTGACCGCTGCGATCATCGCCGGCCAGATCTCAGTCGGCCCGCTATCTTCGGGACGGTAGTAGCAATGCGGGTGGAAGCGTAGACATCCCGTTTCATGCAAAGCCGTAATGCCGCGGCCGCACAAGTACGTCTCAACGAGCGTCCGTAAAATCGGCCGCGAGATAGAGACCAACCGCCGCGCTGCCTCCGCAGAACCGGAAGGCGCCATCGCCCTGGTCTGCTTCGATGCCGTTGGCTGCCGTTCGGAGCGCGGCAAGCTCAGAAAATTGCAGGCTTCCACGCTGATATCGGCAAAGTCGGTCAGGCCGCAGCTCTCGCGGATCACGTCCAGCAGGTCGCCGTGCTCGCCGGTAGCAGCATCAGTCCATTTGCCTGCGGGACCCTTTGGAGTGTCCCTCAGCCTTACATACATCGATCGCCCAGGCGTATTTCGGACGTCGCCTACAAGCCAATAGTTGCCCTGGCGCCGGCCGTTCGAAAGATAGTTGCGACATACCGCCTCCGCCTGCCGGCCGAGCCGGTGCGCGAGGTCGTTGGGGCTTCTAGACACGGTCCGCCTCCAGAAAAATGCCCGCCGTCTCCGGCGGGCCAGATGAAGACTTGCCACTGATCATCCAGCAGCGATCGTATGAGGCTCATTCGCGGCATCGTCATTTTCAGCGAAGCTCTCGGTGTCGGCCACGGACAATTCGCCGTCGTTCCCCGCCGTCGCTTCGACCACCGTTTGCGGCGATCCTGTCTCATTCGTTTCTGTATTCCCGTTTCCCGGGGTGCGCAGGGGCTCAGGTAGCCAACCGCTGCTCCCGATCAGCTTCTCCGCCTCGCTCGCCATGTCGCCCTTCTTGAGGTGCGCTATTCGGTCAGCGGCTTCCTGGCCCTTCGCTTCAGTGAGTGCCTGGAGAATGCGCGCCTTTGTGACACGCCCGAGGAAGTTGTCGACAGACGGCCGCCAGCCGGCCGCCGTCATGTCGAGGTCGATGGCGTGTGCCAGCCGGTCGGCATGGGCGAGAGCGCGCGGGCGCCTGTTCCATGCTTCATGCACAGCGTTGACCGACATGCTGACGACATAGGCGAAAAGCGCGGCCTGGCGATCGCGATCCCAGCCGCGAAGGGCGTCCCAAAGGTCGGTGGCTTCCTTCGGCAGCGCGTTGGCCCAGTCGTCGTGTCGGACACGGATCGCCTGTGCGCAGGTGCTGTCGTTCAATCCTGGCGCTTGGGCGCCGAAGCTGACGCTCTTCAAGTCCAGTTCCAGGCAGCTATCCGACCCATATTGGTAGAAGATCTTCAGCGTGAACGCGTGCAAGGCGGCGAGGAAGGCTATGTCCGGATTTCCACCGAGCGCCTGACGGAGGCCGAGCGTGCGATGTGCCGTCAGTTCCGTCATGAGCCGGTCAGAGATCGGCGAGATGCGATCATCCTCTTCGGGGTCGGCCAGCGGCTCATTGTCGGCCGAAACGCTGCCCCCGTCTCGGACGGCAGAAGCCTCCAAGGGTTCCTCCCCCTCTTCGCTTGGCTGTGTCTCGATGGGCAACTCGTCCTCGGGACGGACGTAGCCGCGCTCGACGCGAAGACAACCGTCTGGCGCGATGCTGATGAAGCCACCGGCGCGGGCAACCTCGAGCGGGTCGAAGGTGAGTGGCCGGGTTTCGAAGGACTGAAGTCCAGTCTCCAACTCAGCCAGACGCTGATCGATTTCGTCCGGAAGGTCCTCGAGGCTGTCATATTCCTCCGACAGACGATCGAGCTCGAGTTGCAAGGCCTTGCGCGTCAACTCCTCCTCGGCGCTAAGGGGGGACGGTTCGCCGCGCAGCTGGCGGAGACCGAAGGCGTGGCCGTAGGCGAAATCGGGCGCGATTTCGATCCACTTCCAGCCTTCTGCGCGAACTGCCTCCGCCTGGCGTTCCATCTCGTCTGCGACCAGCCGATCAACCAGGACGACGTCCTGCAGCCAGCCACCGTCGTCGCCTTGGAACAGGTCGCGCATGACTGTGCCACCGCCATCGACATAGGCGTCGATGCCGATGAACTGCACCCGCTTGTCTGACGCACGCACCGCGCCCTCGGTCAGCATGCGCCGAATGGCATAGGGCTGCTTGTCATACGAGGCCTTCAGGCGTTCGAGAACCTGCTGCTGACGCTCATGATCGCCGGACACGGTGAACGCCATGAGTTGATCGAGCGTCAGACCATCTTCGGCATAAATCTCAAGCAGTGCTGGTGACACCGAAGCCAGCTTCAGGCGTTGCTTGACGACACCGACCGAGACGAAGAACGCGGCAGCGATCTCCTCCTCCGACTGGCCCTTTTCGCGAAGGGCGAGGAAGGCACGGAACTGATCGAGGGGATGAAGGGGCGCGCGCTGGACGTTTTCCGCCAGCGAGTCCTCCTCGGCAATGCCTTCCTCTCGCACGATGCAGGGAACCGGCGCGGTTTTGCTGAGGCGCTTCTGCCTGACTAGCAGGTCCAACGCCCGATAACGCCGGCCACCTGCCGGAATCTCGAACATGCCGGTTTCCACTCCGGCTTCATCCTTGACTGGCCGGACGCTGAGCCCCTGCAACAGGCCGCGGCGGGCAACGTCCTCGGCCAGTTCCTCAACCGAGACGCCGGCTTTCACGCGCCTGACATTTGCCTGACTGAGCACAAGCTTGTTGAAAGGGATGTCGCGCGACGACGACAGGGTGATCTTTTTGGCAATAGCAGCCATCGATGTTACTCCGCGACGGGCAGCCGAAAGCCACTCTCTCGACCTCCAACCCGTCACAAAGCGCAGCGCCGCCCTCTTACTCTTGAGGACGACGCCGCAGCACGAGAAAAAGAAGACGAGAAGCGGACAGAACTGGAGACCGGTGCATCTCCTGGCTTCCAGAATGTCAGATCGCCTTGTCGAACAGCTTCTTCGCCCGCGCCTCCAGATCAAGCCGGGCATCCTGATGGGTCTTGTCGCGAGCCACCGCCGTGATGCCCTGCACGAAGTCGAAAACACTTTCAGGCTTGCGACCTTCCTCGGTCAGCACTGTCTCAATGATCCTGGTCGCCTCCGCCTTTGAGAAGCCACGCTTGCGCAGGAAGTCGCCGCGATCGTCATCGGTACGGGCAACGATCCGCTCGCGCGCCGCCTTGATGCCGTTGATGAAGGGCATGGGCGACGAATTGGCAAAGCGTGCAAGCGCCGGCGCGGCCTCACGCGCAAAACGTGAAGCTGCGTATTTCGAATGACGAATGGTAATCTCCTCGAACTCCTCAACACCCCAGAGATTGCGATTCTGGCAAACGGCGCGAAGATAGAAGCTTGCGATGCCGAGCGTCTTGGCGCCGACCTCCGAATTCCAACAGTAAAAGCCACGGAAATAAAGATCGGCTGAGCCGTCCCGTAGCCGGCCAGCCTCGATCGGATTGAGATCGTCGACCAGGAAAAGGAACACGTCGCGGTCAGAGGCGTAGAGCGTCGTGGTGTCCTTAGTGATGTCGGCTCGCGGATTATAAATGCTGGTCGACCAGTCAAGGACGCCCGGCACCTTCCACCGGGTGTCACCTGTGCCGTTGCCGGCGATGCGCTGCACGGCGGCGACCAGTTCGCGATCGAAGATGCGGCCGTAGTCCGGGCCGGTGACCGCACGCAACTCAACACGACCATCCTCGATTTCAAGCGTCTTCACCTGTTCGGAGCGGTGAGACGTCAGGCCATATTGTAGATTGATGCCGGCGAGCGGCGCTGGAAGTTGGCGCAAATAGGCCGCCGGCGCGCCAACCAGACTCGCCAGTTGGCCAAAACTCCAATGGGTTGGGGCGATTGGAATATCGGAGCCCGGCAGCACCAGCTTCAGGCGCTCGGCATCGTTGCGGCTTGCCTCTACACGAATAGCCGCGCTTTCCACGGTTCTCGTCCGGCTGCGCTCGGTCCGCGTCTGCACCGCCTCGAATAGCTCCGATAAGGACAAGTAGCGCTCGTCGGCCGGCCGCGAAAACCATTCCGAGGACACGCGACCAATCCGCTCGCCGCGGCTCAAATCCACCTTGAAGCCGCCGGAAAGATCACGGGTGGCGTTCAGAACTTGTGTCATGGGTCGTCTCCATGACGGGCGCCGAAGGCCTCTCCTTCCGCCTCAACCCGTCGCCGAAAACCCGGCCCTTCTCTGACTCTTTGTCGGGAGAGCCCCCGCTCTCCCGACAAACACAAAAAAGGGCGTACAAGGCGTAAGCACCGAAATGCCCGTCGGAGGGAGTAAGTCAGTTCGGTGCTGGAGCAGGTTCGTGGCCCTGAGACCGGTTCAACAGGGCGGCCGTAGGAGCATCAGCATAGCGCCGCCGTAAGGCGGGATGCGGGACCGACAGCCCCCGGCGAAGGGCGCAATATAATGCTTCCTCGGTAAGCTTGACCTCGGAGCGGCATGCGATCCGTCGAGGCGCGTCAGGTCGAATAACCGTTTCTTCGGTCCGGGTCATGGCGACCCTGACTGACCGATATGTGCGAAAACACCGCCCAACATACGCTTATCGACTTTCGCCCTTTCCATCCTCGCCAGCTATCGGCAGCAATCGTTCTGCGACACGAGGAAAGGTAGGCCGCCATGACTGATCCCAGGGAGGCTACAATAAAGCGGACGATCCGCCGTAAGGAGCTACGTGAAATCGTCCCTCTGGCTGACAGCACAATCTATGAAATGGAGCAGCGCGGGCAATTTCCGCGACGTTTCGCTCTTACCCCCCGTTGCGTCGTGTGGGATTTGGCCGAGGTTGAAGCCTGGCTCCATGCGCGCAGGGCAGCACCAATTCCCCGAGCCAGCCCTCCAGATGTGCGTTTGAGAAAGACCGCTCCTGTCAAAGCGCTGGATCGGGCTCAAAGACCGTCATCATCGGGGGCATAAGGACGACGGGGCGCTTCCTTCCCTCGACCCAGGCTTCCACTGCATCGGACCATTCTTGCATCATGTGGCGGCGCTGAACTTCGTATTCCGCCTTGTTGTAGACACCGCGGGAGGAGCGACCGTCCTCGTGAGCCAGGCATTTTTCGATCCAGTCGCTGTTGAACCCTAGTTCGTTCAAAAGTGTAGAGCCCGTGCGCCGGAGATCGTGCACGGTGAATGGCTCGAGCGGCAGGCCTTCCTTCTTCGCCAGTTCGGCCACCGCATAGGTCACACGATTGAAGGTTGCGCGCGCCATTGGCGCGTCCGCGTCGTAGCGGGATGGCAGCACGAAACGAGAGTTCCCCGAGCAGGTCTTGAGCGCAACAAAGATGTCGAGCGCCTGGCGTGATAGATAGACGTTGTGGGCCTTCGATCGCTTCATCCGTTCCTTTGGAATGGTCCAGACCGCATTCTCGAAGTCAACCTCGTCCCAGGTTGCGTCCTGAAGTTCGCTTTTTCGAACCATCGTGAACAGGATGAGGCGAAGGCCAAGGCGAATGGTAGGCAGTGTTGCGACCTTCTCCAGTATCTTGAGCATGACGCGGATTTCAGTTGGGGAGAGCGAGCGATCTCTCGGGACAAAGTGAGCAATCGATGCCGGCCCTACGTCGTCGGCCGGATTGGACACCTTCTCGCCATGGAGAATGGCGAAGCCGTAAATTTGCTTGAGGATATCACGGACGTGGATCGCCGTTGCCGGCGCTCCACGCTCGACGATCTTGGCACATTGGGCGCGAAGATCGTCCGGTGTGATTTCGGTCAGCAGCCTATTGCGCCAAACCGGCAGGAGTTCGCGTTCGTAAATTGACCGGCGCATTGAGCGAGTGCTATCCGCCATTGATGCCATGGTCAGCCACTTCTCTCCAAACTGACCAAAGCTCTTTGCTTCTTTCAGTCGCCGTTTGTCGCGCTGCTTCTCGATGGCTGGAGAGCGACCTTCTCTAACCGCTCGACGTGCATCGAGGCATTTTTCCCGGGCTTGGAGCAGGGAGATCCCATCGCGCCCGTACTTGCCGAGATAGACGGTCTCCCTCCGGCCATTGAGCCTGTAATCCAGACGAAACGAGATCGTGCCGCTAGGCATGACGCGGACATACATCCCGTCACGATCCGCCACCTTGTACATTTTCTGCTTTATTTTCAATGCCTTGATTGCGGCGTCTGTCAGCATCCCATTCAATCATCAATTAAGGCCGTACCTGATTGTTTCAATTACTTAATTTAAGTCACACAACCAGTGAGTACCGTCAAAAATACCGTCAGATTCTTACGCTGTTGAAAAGACTGAAACAATGTGGTCGCTGCCGCGGTATGCACACTTTTGATTGCATCATTTGCGAGCTGCCATTCGGCGAGGTAAAGCTGGAGTTCTCAGAACACAACAAGGACGGTGTTTGCTCATGCTCGACAGCTCTAGGTTCGAGTAGACGCGCGGCTGTATCGGGGGGAATGGGCTGGTAGGAAATGGATGTCGTGCCGCATCACTCTGTCGATCGACCAAGCTTCGCATTGCCTCATCTGCTGCTCGTGGCGATGGCCCCCGATCGGAGATGCGCTATAGGAACACGCGAATTTCGATTCTGCCCTCAACTCTCGGGACCACTCACTCTGAGTAACAACGTCACGCCGATCCCACCTTCCGACGCTATTTTGCGGCAATGCGGCCAGTAAGCGCCGCGCCCGTTCGCGATTTCCTAGTGGTGAAAGTCTGACATTTGGTACCCCACGCGTGGAGCAGCTTAGGCTGAAAGAGCACGTTGCACGACAAATAAACCGCCTATCAGCTAACCACGGACCAGATGGAAGGTCAGCCCCGCAAGGCGGTTTTGGATTTCCCCGAGACCTTGCCCAGTTCCGCTTCCCATAGATCGAAGGGGCTCGCGACAATGGCCACGGACTTTTCCTGACGCAGCGCGGCGCGGCTTCCAGCATCCTTGCCACGAACCTTGTCTCGACCTTCCACAATTCGGTCATGGCGGTGATCGAACCCGTCGCGGCCCTGCGAGATCCCGCTGATGTGCAGGTCGTAGAATTTGCGCCGCAGGTGAGCCCAGCACCCGGCGAGCCGGATTGTTTCATTGCTGCCGGCTTTGTCCCGTGCCTTGACCAGGTTGGTATAGGCCGAGTAGCCATCCACTTGCAGGATACCGCTGAACCCGGCGAGGTGGCGCGCGTGAGCGAATGGCGGATGCCGGTCACAACTCCTGGCGCTCTTTAACTGCCAAACCAAGCGCTTGGCTGAGTGGCACCGCCTTGGAGAACAGGAAGCCCTGAGCGGTTTTGCAGCCAAGCTTGTGCAGAGTTTGCCGATCCGCCTCTGTCTCGACGCCCTCGGCCATGACCTCGATCCCGAGCGTCCGACCAAGATCGATCACGGTTTTGACAAGCAGCCGATCCTCCCGCGATTTGGCTAAACCGCGAATGAAGCCCTGGTCTATTTTCACCTTCCTTATCCGACTGTCCTTGAGCGATGCCAACGTGGAAAAGCCGGTGCCGAAGACATCGAGCGCGATGGAAATGCCGGCATGTGAAAGCCGTCCGAGCTTTTCATCGACCCTGTCCGGGTCCACGGGCGATTCTTCTGTTATCTCAATTTCGAACATCGTTGCAGGGAGGTCCTTTGCCGCCAGACCATTCAGAACCATTTCGTCGATATCGCCGGCCTCCAATTCGCGCGGTGAAACGTTCATCGTCACACGAACATCACGACAGTCAGCTTTCACCAAGGCGTCGATAAAAGCGCAACATTCGGAAAATACAGCTTGAGTTAGCAGCTGGAGCATTCCGGTTTCGCGTGCCGCTGTCATGATTTCGGGCGGAGAGATGGAACCGTGAATCGGATGGGACCACCTTAGCAACCCTTCAAAACCGATCACAGCTTCGGTGTCGAGTCTTACGATTGGCTGGAACCAAGGGCCCAAGCTTCTCGTCTTTATCGCCGAATGAAGATCGCGTTCGATTGACTGGCGGCGTTGCAGTTCCCGGTCGAGCTCGGCATCGAACAGGCAAAATTCGTTCCTGCCACGGCGCTTAGCTGTGTAAAGGGCGATGTCCGCCCGCAACAACATTTCCGTCAGCCCCGGGTTTTTAGCCGAGTATATTCCTATGGATGCCCCGATCCGGACGGAGGCGACGCCAGGATAGGGGCGAGCAAGCTTGGATATGAGATTGGATGCGAGATTGCTGGGAGAAGGCGAATTTCTAAGCGAGGAAAAAACCAGCACGAATTCATCGCCACCGATGCGGGCGAGCGTTGAGCCCTCCGGTGCTTCTTCCTCTATTCGGCGGGCGATCCTGGCAAGCAGCTCGTCACCCGTTCTGTGACCGTAGGTATCGTTGACAGATTTGAACCCATCCAGATCAATCAGCATGGCCACAAAGGGCCCATCAGTGTTCTCAAACTGATCGATTGCATGTTCGAGGCCGCGCCTGTTGAGGAGCGCGGTAAGATGGTCCTCCCTGGAATTGCGCTCCATTTCCGCGGCAAGCCGCTCGGCTTGATGTCTCAGGCGGCTCGCGTCACGGAAGCGCGCTTGTCCAACGAACGAGGCTCGAGCCAGGCCGCCCTCGAAAAGCAGGACGGCAAAAGCCAGAATGTAGTTTTCCAGGGTTCCCTTCGTCAGCAAGCATGCGGCGGCAATGAGGAGTGGCGGTGTGATGAAGTATATCGCTGCCGCAGCATATGAGCTGCCGTACGTGACCGCGCCAGCTGAAATGCCCGCCAGAATTATTAGATGCAGCGATGCTTGAGACGTCGTGTACCCAGCCGTTAGGACGGCAAGGAATGACCAGGTGAATCCCGCCAGAAGAGCAAGCCTGCCAAACCAGCGAAGCCGCAGCCAAACCCGTGTCAGATCATCCTGGACTCCGGGTTCCTTCAGCTGATGACGGGCGAGTGCAAGGCGGGCGGCATTTATCGCATTAACGACCGAAAACCAGGCCGCGCCAGCAAGACCGTTCCCGGAAAGGGCCTGCACGGTCAAAATCAGCCCGGACAGCACAATGCTTATCGGCATTGAGACGAAAAGGCCTGCCCTCAGATCAGCGAGCTGGTCCTGAAGGATTCTCGCCTCCAGCGGATCTTCTTTTTCCAGGGCTGGACGGGTCAGCTTGCTTACTCCTGCTTGTCCGCAGCCTATGCAGCCCCCCTGAAGGACGGGTTAATTCTTCAATCGGAGATCAGCGTCGGGAGCAGGATTACTCCGGCGCATGATGCACTCTCTCCCATCGCTCGCCCAGCACATCGCGCAAAATGCAACTGCTGGTGCAGTATCACCGCTGGAGCTCCGCCGAAATCCCATGCCGGACAAGGGGAACATGTTGGGCAAAGCGAAGCCCCAGATGCCTTGCAAGCCGTGCCGCCAGGTGGTCTCTGGAGTAGAGTCCAACCAGTATGTTCGTTGCATGGTAGAGCGGCGCCGCCGACAGGCGCAGCCGCCTTTCGTATATGTGCAGCATGTCGGGGTCGCCAACATTGCGGCCGTCGCGGCACGCAGTCATGATTCCACGGGCGAGTTGCTTCTGGCTGCTGAGACCGATGTTGAATCCGTGAGCGGTCACCGGGTGCATGCCGATGGCAGCGTCGCCGATGAGTGCGGCGCTCGGGGCCCGGAATTTGTGCGCCCAGGTCGTGACCAGCGGATAGGTATGGCGCTTGCTTGCCAAGGTCATTTTTCCAAGGCGCCCTCGACACAGTTTCGTCAACTCCGACAGGAACAAATCGTCATCGAAGGCAAGCAGTCTATAGGCCTCGTTTGAGCGCAATGTGAGCAGCAGCGACGACACGCCCTCCGCGAGGGGCAATATCGCTATCGTCTGATGGTGATCGAACCATTCGATGGCGATCTGGTGGTGGGCGCGCTCGTGCCTCACTCGGCAAATCAGCATCGAGTGGCCAAGCCGGTTGATATCGGCGCCGATGCCCAGCAGATCACGCGTGGCGGACAAACGCGAATCCGCGGCAACAACAAGCCGAGCAGTTAAACGCGCGCCATTAGAGAGCGTTACGACTGCTCCTTCTTGGCTGTTTGTTGCATCGACGACCGAGTGGCCGCACAACAGCCGGGCGCGATCCTGCAAGCGGACGATTTTGAACAGCGCCTCGCGGATCCGGCAATTTGGAACCAAAACCCCCAGCGGTTCTCCAGAGTTGCTGGGAGGATCGAAACGAAGAGCGAATGCGCTCGAGCCGTTGAGCACGCGCGCGCCTTGAATTGCTGATTTGTCCGAAGCCGGGATGACATCCCAGGCGCCGAGCTCGCGAAGGGTTCTGATCGAAGCGTTGGTCAGCGCGATTTCGCGACCATCGAAAGCCGGATTCGCCAGACTATCGAATGTGTTCTGTTCAACAACTGCCACCTTGAGTTCGCTTTGGGCAAGCGACGCAGCGAACGAAAGGCCGACCGGCCCGGCTCCAACGACAACGATGTCAAAATTGTCGTCAGAGCCCATCAGCGTGCCGCCATCCCGTCGGCTATCCTCGTGTAACGGTGGAACTGAGCCGACTGACATCCGCTGAGCTCCGTGCCCGCCGCCAACGCGTATGATGCTCCGCAGCACATTGACATCACGAGGATCTTCGGCGCTGGATCCGAGCCTTGGAACATTTCTACGAAGTCAGCCCAAAGAAGGCTACCTCGCCCACTGGACGAAGCGATCCCGTCTCCATTGCCGTGCCCAGCGATGTGAAGCACGTCGCACTTCGCCTTGTTCGCTTGGACTACAGCCTCACGAAAATGCTTTCGGTCCAAAGCAATGTGGAGCTCCGCGCGGATGTTGACAGTCTTTAGCATCTTCTGTGTGATCGGTCCGTCCGCCCTGTCGGCGAAGTAGTCATTCGCGTTGTGGCAGTCGATGATGTGAACGGCGCTCATGGGATTCTGCCTATTATTATCGTCGTGACGAGTGGATACCACGTGCGGAACACCGTGATCTGCGCTGAGTTTCGGTGACCGCATTGCTGCAAGGCGCAGGGCCGGAAATTGGCATGGATCGGCAATGAAGCATGCAACCCCATCAGAGGTGGACGCGTCTGGCCGCGATACATAAGTCATGCATTCTCCTTCGAAGACTGGCCTATAAAGCACCACTGATGCGAATATGACCCTGATCTGGATCAGCCAGGGCACGATCAACCGGCACTGGTAGTTCACGCTCGGGTGATCGATCGCGACGCTCAACTTGTTACCCGTGCGCACAGTGCGAAGCTCGTCCGGCCGCGCGAGGTACTCTCGCGGCATCAGCCGCCTCATACTGGGTGCATGGGAAGGCAGTCCTTCGCACGACAGTGGATTTTCACAAATCAATGTAGTGCCCAGCTTAGGTCAAGCTGGTCATGGAGCATGGACAGCTTGTTCCCGACCGAGCCGGCTCGACTGACGAGCGGGATCCGCGCATCTTATGCACAGCGGATTGAAATCAGCGTCCCGGTTTGTCGTCCCGATCAATTAGTATCCGCTCGGCGGCTCCGTCGAGATCTTCGTATTGACCGCTTCGCAATGCCCAGACGAAGCCGGACAGGCCCAGTGCACCCAGAAAAAGGGCCACTGGTATGAGATAGAGCAAGGTCGTCACGAGGATTGTGCCGAATAGCCGACTGCGGAGCGTCTGACTTTTTGAATAACTTGCACCGTCGCATTCGCCATGAAGCCGTGCAAGCGCAATGCGTTTCCAATAACAAGCAGCGATGAGGCAGACATGGCAATCGCCGCTATCAAAGGCGTGACGTGCCCGAGGATGGCGATTGGTACTGCCACCGCATTGTAGACGATTGCGATTGCGATGTTCTGCCGGATCAGGTTTCCTGCCTTGCGCGAGACGCCCAGGGCGAGCGGCACCGCCAGGAGGCTTTCGCGCAGGAAGACGAAGTCTGCCGCGTTGCGGCCAATGTCGACGGCGGTGGCCGGTGCGATCGAGACATGCGCCGCGCTCAGGGCCGGCGTATCGTTGAGGCCGTCGCCAACCATCAGAACCTTGTGCCCAACTTTCGCGAGGGTTTCGATGCGTTCGAGCTTGCCCGATGGCAGCAGGCACGGAACGAAGTCGTCGATATCCAGCAGCTTTGCCACTTCGGCGCAGGCTGCGGCGGTATCGCCCGACAGCATTTGCATCGACACCCCGGCATCGTTCAATCGCTTGATCGCCGCCGCCGCGTCGGCGCGCAGCGCATTCTCGAAATCGAAGGTCGCGACAATGAACCCGTCTTTTGTCAGGGCCGTTCCACCATAGCCATGTTTGCCTTCACCTCCGGTCCGGGCCTTCCATCCAGCCCATCCGCGTCGACCCAGCCGCCAGGTGCTTCCGGCGACAGTGGCTTCGATCCCGAACCCCGGATGCTCTGTGACGGCATCGAATTTGTGTTGCCCGCCAGGAGCGGCAAAGCCGGTCATGGCCTTTGAAAACGGGTGACGCGAATGCGCGGCCATGTCGGCGGCGATTGCCAGCATGCCCGGATCAATCGAGTCCGCATTGACCAGCCGGGGCTGGCCGAGCGTGAGCGTGCCGGTCTTGTCGAACACGGCAGTATCGATCGCCGCGAGGCGCTCCATGGCCGAACCGTCCTTGACCATGATACCGCTCTCGAAAAGCCGCCGCGCCGCGACCACTTGGACGATCGGCACGGCGAGGCCGAGCGCGCAGGGGCATGTGATGATGAGAACAGCGATGGCGATCGTCATCGCCCGGTGCCAGTCGCCGGTCGCCGCCATCCAGCCCAGGAATGTCACGAAGGCGGTGAGATGAACCAGGGGCGCGTAGAGTGCCGACACGCGATCAGCGATGCGGCGATAGTGCGCGCGACCGCCCTCGGCGGATTCCATCAGCCGAACCATCTCCGCCAGGAACGAATCCTTTGCGGCGGCTGTCGCCTGGATCGTCAGCGGGCCGGTAAGATTGAGCACGCCGGCCTGTACTGCTTCGCCCGGCGCCACGTTTTTCGGCGTGCTTTCGCCTGAGGCCAGCGAGCAGTCGAGATCCGACGTTCCCTGGATGATCTTGCCGTCGACGGGGATCCTCTCACCGGCCGCGATCAACAACCGCATGCCTGGTTCGATCTCGCCGACCGGCAGATAGTCGCGCGCGCCGTCGCCGCGCATCACCATTGCGCCACGCGCGGCCATCTGAGACAGGCCCTTCACGGCAGTCCGGGCACGCTCCCGCATCACATGATCCAGCGTGCGCCCGATCAAAAGGAAGAACAGCAGCGATACCGACGCGTCGAAATAGGCGTGGTCGCCATGATTGATCGTCTCATAGAGGCTCATGGCATAGGCGAGCGAAACACCGACCGCGATGGGCACGTCCATATTCATGCGACCATGGCGCAAAGCATTCCAGGCCGAACGGAAGAAGATTCCGCCGGCGAAGGCGAGGGCAGGAATGGCGATCAGCGCCGAGACCCAGTGAAACAGGTCGCGGGTAGCACCTTCGGCGCCGGACCAGACAGAGACCGAAAGCAGCATGATGTTCCCCGCCGCAAAGCCGGCAACAGCGACAGCGCGGATCAGTTCGGCAAGCGTCTTGTCCTTGTCATCGACCTCGGGTGTGAACAGATGCGCCTCGTAGCCCAGCCTGCCAAGCGCGGCGACGAAGGGTGGCACCTCGTCTCCTCGCCACCGGACCGCGACCCGCTTCGTCGACAGGTTGACGCGCGCGCTTTCGACGTGATCGAGCTTTCCAAGTGCCGCCTCGATCGTCTGGATACAGGCGGCGCAATGAACCGTCGGCACTGAAAGATCGGTCTGCCGAAGATCATCGCCAAGCGATCGGCTCGCCAACCTGATCTCCTGGCTGGATGGCAGGACCGACGTGGCGCCGTTCAGATCCAGCGCCATTTCAGCGCCCGGTGCACAACAGCTCATTGCAGCGCTCCATGAGAAATCATAATCCTGCGGACGTCGCGATAGGGTCGTGTCAGGCCGGCATCGGTGTCGACTTCGACGATCCAGACGCCGTCCTTCGGCATATGCTGGGCGGCGAACTCCTGGCCGGAGGCGAGGGCGAGCGTGACGGACTTGTCCTCTTTCTCGTAGGCGGGATGACGAAACAGCACCTTGACGCCGTGCAGAGGAACCGGCTTGCCTGCAGCGTCGGAGAGGCTGTAGCGGACTTCGCCCCATGCGATGGTCAGCTTGCCGGTCCAACCGAGCGCTGCTTGAGCGCGGCCGGCCTCGGCCTCCTTGTTGAATTGCTGGCTGGCCACATAGGTGTTCTCGACGACGAGGCCGGTCCAACTCGTATTGGCGAGCGTGGCCATGGTCAGGTTGACCGCGATGACCACCCCGAAGAAGGTGAGAATGATGGCCAGCATGTGCCTGCCGGTGAATTCGCGAGGCTTTTGGGCATTGGCGGTCATTTGGCGGCCTCTGGCGCGTTGAATGTGGCGGCGTACTCGTTCGACTCGAAGCTCGCCTTATCCTCGACACGGAACTTGAAGGTCTGTGCCGGGGCGTGGATCTGGTCCGCCGGTTGGCGAACGAAGACCTTCAACGTTTTCAGGCGGTCGGGTTCGACCGGGATGGCGAAAGACCGGCCGGCCGGGATGTCGTCGCCGACGACGACCATGTCGGCACCCTCCAGACCCTGCATGGTGACGACGATTGTCCTTGGCTCAGGGATCATGTTGAGCAGCTTGACGCTATAGCCATTGCGGATGGAGCCATCGGATAGTGTGACGAATTGCGGATTGCGGTCATGCAGCACGTTCAGTTCGAGCCGATCGCGCGTCAGCAGCGAATAGAGCAGGCCCAGCCCGATCAGCGACCACAAGCCCATGTAGACGTAGGTGCGCGGCCGGAAGATCTTGCGAATGTGAAAATGCGCCACCTGATCGGAGAAGGTGCCGACAGCAGTCCTGACCAGCGACGGATTGATTGAACTGGAGCCGCCTGCGGTCGCCAGCATCATGTTGGCGTTGTAGTCGGAGAGCGTCGCGTAGGAGATCAGCCCGCGCTCCTTGCCGAGCTTGTCCATGACGCCGTCGCAGGCGTCGATACACAGCGCGCAGGTAATGCATTCGAGCTGCTGGCCGTCGCGAATGTCGATTCCCATTGGGCAGACCGCGACGCAGGCATTGCAGTCGACGCAGTCGCCGACGGACTGCCCCGAGGCTTGCACCTTCTTGGCGTGGCGCGATCGCGGCTCGCCGCGCCAGTCATTGTAGGTGACGGTGAGCGAATTCTCATCGAGCATGGCTGCCTGGATGCGCGGCCATGGGCACATATAGGTGCAGACCTGTTCGCGCATCAGGCCGCCGAAGGTGTAGGTCGTCGCCGTCAGCACGGCGATGGTGATGTAGGCGACAGGTGCGGCGGTACCGGTGAAAAGCTCGCCCACAAGTGTTGGTGCATCAGCGAAATAGAAAATCCAGGCGCCACCGGTCGCCGCCCCTATGACAAGCCAGATGGCGTGTTTCGAGACCCGCAGCATCAGCTTGCGGGCGGTCCAGGGGCCGGCATCGAGTTTCATGCGGGCGTTGCGGTCCCCCTCAATCGCACGCTCGACGACAAGGAACAGATCGACCCACACGGTCTGCGGACATGCATAGCCGCACCAGGCACGGCCGACAGCAGAGGTAATCAGGAAAAGTCCAACACCGGCCATGACCAGGAGGCCGGCCACATAGAAGAATTCCTGCGGCCAGATCTCGATGAAGAAAAAGTAGAAGCGCCGATTGGTGAGATCGAGCAGCACGGCCTGGTCCGGGGCAAATGGGCCACGATCCCAATGCAGCCACGCAGTCAGGTAATAGATGCCAAGTGTGATCGTCATCACCAGCCATTTGAAGCGGCGAAAGTTGCCCGAGGCGCGCTTCGGAAAGATCTTTTGACGCGCGGCATAAAGGGGCTTGCGGGTTTTGGCGGCATTGACAGTTTCTGTTTCGAGCCGTGTCAACTGCGTCTTGTCACGCACGTGCAACTCCACTTTCCCAGCCAATGTCAGGGGCACCTGTCGAAAAGCCTCGCGGTAGGACAGCCTTGCCGGGTTGTGCAGATCGCATTAGGAATGGTGTCGAGGCCCGGCTCGCGCCGGGCCTCGTCCGCTTGGCAGGGGTGACCGAAGAATAGGGCTTCCATTCCTATTCTCCGCCGCCAAGCGAATGGACATAAACTGCAAGTTCCTTGACCTTGATCTCGCCGAGACGGCCAACCCAGGCCGGCATGACGCCCTGCTTTGGCGCACGAACCTGGGCGGCGATGGCCGTCTCGCCGGACCCGTAAAGCCAGATCGCGTCAGTCAGGTCGGGGGCGCCGAATTCCCTGTTGCCTTTTGCATTGTCGCCGTGACAAGCGACGCAGTTCTCGGCAAAGACCTTGGCGCCGGGTTGGATCAGACTTGCATCGCGGACCTTGCCGGAAAGGCTGGCCACGTAGGCGCTGACTTGTGCGATCTGGTCGGCGGTGATGATGTCGCCGAAGGCCGGCATTTCTGACAGTCGCGTGTCCGGATCGGAAGCAAAGCGGAGGCCGTGCGTGATCGTCTGCTTGATCTGGTCGGGGCTGCCGCCCCAGAGCCAGTCATCGTCATTCAGGTTGGGAAAGCCCTTCGACCCCTGAGCGCCGGAGCCGTGGCATTGCGTACAGTTGACCTTGAACGCGGCAGCCCCGGCAGCGACCGCGAATTCGCGCAAGGCATCGTCGGTCAAGATCTCCGAGACGCTCTTTGCCTGGATGGCTGCAACATACTTGCCCTTGGCGGCCTCGGCCGCGGCAAGGTCGTTCTTGACGTCCTTACGGCTTGAATAGCCGAGCATGCCCTTGGTTGCCGAGGTCAGCATCGGCCATGCCGGGTATGCGGTCGTATAGACGAGCGCCCACGCTATGGTGACGTAGAAGGTAATCACCCACCATCGCGGCAGAGGATTGTTGAGCTCCCTGATGCCGTCCCATTCATGGCCGGTGGTTGAGACGCCGGAGACCTCATCGATGTGCTCGTCGCTCATGATCACTCGTCCTCGAGCGGAATGCGGGCAGCTTCGTCGGCCAGCCTTCGGCTGCCGGGGCGTAGGGCAAAGGCGATGCACCCGACGAAGAACAGCGCCATCGCAACCAGGCCCCAGCTGTCGGCAAACGCCCGCATCAAATTGTAGGTCATCAGCGTTCTCCTCAGCGGTAGCCGGCGGCTTCGTCGTAATTTTTGAAGTCGACCAGTGTGCCAAGCATCTGCAGGTAGGCGAGCAGGGCATCCATTTCGGTGACCTGTTGCGGGTTGCCGTCGAAGTCGCCGATCTTGACTTTGGGGTAACGCGCCTCAAGGCCTGATGTGTCGGCATTGGGATCGGCCTGCGCCGCCAGATCCGCATTGGCGTGCGCGATCATGTCATCGGTGTAAGGGACGGCTACACGCCTGTTGGCGACCAGATGCGTCGAGAAATCCTTCACGTCGATCGGCGTGTCTTTCAGGAACCCATAGCTCGGCATGATCGATTCCGGCACCACCGAGCGCGGGTCGGTAAGATGCGCGACATGCCATGCATTCGAGTAGCGGTCGCCAACTCTGGCGAGATCCGGCCCGGTGCGCTTCGATCCCCACTGGAAGGGGTGATCGTACATGGACTCGGCAGCCAGGCTGTAGTGGCCATAGCGCTCAACTTCGTCGCGGAACGGCCTGATCATCTGGCTATGGCAGAGAAAGCAGCCCTCGCGCATATAGATGTTGCGCCCGACAAGTTCGAGCGGCGAATAGGGGCGCATGCCTTCCACCTTCTCGATCGTATTGTCGAGATAGAAGAGAGGCGCTATCTCGACGATACCGCCGACCGTCACCACGAGCAGCGAGCCAACGAGAAGAAGCGTGGCGTTCTTCTCGATGATTGCGTGTTTGTCCATCAAGCCCATTACCTGGCTCCTGATCGCGCAGGTCGGATGGCGACGGGGCTCGGCATCGGCTCCTCCTCGCGCTGGTGGCCGAGGATGGTCATGGTGATGTTCCAGGCCATGATAAGGGCGCCGGAGAGGTACATGGCCCCACCGATGGCGCGCATGACGTAGTATGGGTGCATGGCAGCGACGGTTTCGGCGAAGGAATAGACCAGGAAGCCCTGCTGGTCGTATTCACGCCACATCAGGCCCTGCATGATGCCTGACACCCACATGACCGAGGCGTAGACGACGATCCCGAGTGTCGCCAGCCAGAAGTGCCAAGTGACGAGCCGCAGCGAGTAGAGCCGGTGACGGTTCCAGAGCTTCGGCACCATGTAGTAGATTGCGCCGAACGAGATCATGCCAACCCAGCCGAGCGCGCCCGAATGGACGTGGCCGATGGTCCAGTCGGTATAATGCGACAGCGAATTGACCGCCCTGATCGCCATGATCGGGCCTTCGAAGGTCGACATGCCATAGAAGGCGACGGCCATCACCATCATGCGGATGATCGGATCGGTGCGCAGCTTGTCCCAGGCGCCGGACAGCGTCATCAGGCCGTTGATCATGCCGCCCCAGGACGGCATCCACAGCATGATCGAGAACGCCATGCCGAGCGTCTGCGCCCAATCTGGCAAGGCGGTGTAGTGCAGGTGATGCGGGCCAGCCCAGATGTAGAGAAAGATGATCGCCCAGAAATGGACGATCGACAGCCGGTACGAATAGACTGGCCGGTTCGCCTGCTTGGGCACGAAATAATACATCATGCCAAGGAAGCCGGCGGTGAGAAAGAAGCCGACCGCGTTGTGGCCGTACCACCATTGGGTCAGCGCGTCCTGGACCCCGGAAAAGGCGGAGTAGCTCTTGGAGCCCAGGAACGAGACTGGCATCGACAGGTTGTTGACCACATGCAGCATCGCGATGGTCACGATGAACGACAGGTAGAACCAGTTGGCGACGTAGATATGCGGTTCCTTGCGCTTCAGGATCGTGCCAAGGAACAGAATGAGGTAGGCGACCCAGACGATGGTCAGCCAGACATCCACATACCATTCGGGTTCGGCGTACTCGCGGCCCTCGGTGATGCCGAGCAGATAGCCGGTCGCGGCCATGACGATGAACAGCTGGTAGCCCCAGAAGACGAACCAGGCGAGATCACCGCCGAAGAGGCGGGCGCGGCAGGTGCGCTGCACGACATACAGAGACGTGCAAAGCAGCGCGTTGCCACCGAAGGCGAAGACGACACCGGATGTATGCAGCGGCCGCAAACGGCCGAAATTGAACCAGGGCTGGATGTTGAGATCGGGATAGGCGAGCTGAAGCGCGATCACCACGCCGACCAGCATCCCGACGACACCCCAGAACACGGTGGCGATCGCGCCGTAGCGGATCGGACCATCCATGTAAGCGGATGGGTCAATCGGAGCTGCTGGCTTGAACTCCGTGTTGCGCAACAGGATCGCAGTGAAACCAGCCACTGCGAAGAACAACACCCACATATGTCGGCGGAAAGGTTCATCCACGCCGAAGCCGGCGGCCACCAGGGCCGCAAAAGCGAACACGCTTAGAAGGACGATCTCTGTGCCGAATTTCATTGCAGATCCCGATCTCGAATCTGGTGGATGCCAAATCCGCAGCGCACTAATTGCGCAGCCGCCGCCCCCTCGCCCTGATCTATGTCAGGCCGCACGATTTTGTGTCGGCGGCGCAATCAGCAGGTGGCGAATGAACGAGGAACGCAGCGCGGGCTCACCCCCTCATGGAAGGCGTTCCCTGGGTTGGGCGGGCGCAGACGCGATCGATTGAGGCGAAAGCTGAGGCTCTGCGACGCGTTGGATGCTATTGCCGATGCCCTGCCAAACGTTGTTCGGATCCCATTGGAAACGAACGCGATCGTTCGGCCGAGCCGTGGCAGCTTAAGGACCGTGCTTCGCCGGTATGTGCCGAAACACACCTGGCGATTGGTCGTCGTCCCTATCAAAGCCCGAAAGCTGTCTGTCTCGACCGTGACGCCGCTTCTTCGAAGGCGCGGCGACATCGCATTAGAAGGCAAGCACGGCCCGCCCCGGAGCCATGCGACATGGGCCTCGCCGCTTAGGGCCGCTCGCGTCCGCCGCCACAGCGCTTCTCCAGACGGCTTATGCTGTCCACCGTCACATGGCGTGCGTTCTCAATCCGAATCACCCCGTCAGCCCGCAATCGCGTCAGTTGGCGGCTCACGGTTTCGTTGGTAATTCCAAGGAAATCAGAGATTTCGGCACGCGTCAGCGGCAGATCGAAGGACGCTGACCTGGAAGCCGCGTCGAGACTGGAATCGATATTCCGGGCCATCATGAGGAGAAAACTCGCCACCTTTTCCGGAGCTGTCTTGCGCCCCAGCGTCACCATCCACTCGCGCGCCTCATCGAGTTCATTCAGCGTCTGTTTGAGCAGGCGATGCTCGAATTCCCGTGACGCCTTCATCATCCGTTCGACGGCCGCTCGCGGAAACGAGCACAGCGTGACTGCTGTTGCCGCTTCCGCATTGATCGAGCTTTCCACCTTGAAAGGACGTCCCAGAAAATTCGGTGCAAACTGGAGACCGACGATCTGCTGGCGCCCATCCGACAGGCTCTTTGATAGCTTTACCACGCCTGAAAGCACGTTCGAGTAGCTGTCGACGTTCTGTGCCTCGCCGGTCAACTCCATTCCTGACTCGATCCGGCGACGCGAGCAAGTCTTGGCGAGCCCAACCAAATTGTCTGGATCGAGCGCACCGCAGACACCGCGACGCCGTGCCTCGCAAGGGAGGCAAAGAACAGGAATGCCGGAAGTATGAATGTCTTGCCGAAAGGTCATGCGTTCGCTTTACCCGATCCTAACTGCCGGCAGGATACCCATCCAGGGTAGAGAAGTCCTGCGGCGGTTTGTCCATGCGCGCGGCTGATCGAGATCAGGGTCTGCTTCAGCGATGCGTGCAGTGTTCGGCGGGCAACACGGTGAACGCGAGATGCAATCGGAAATAGCTGTCAAACTCAGCGAGAACGTCCCACGCTACACAAGCTATCCGACGGCGCCGCATTTCCATTCCGGGGTCGATGCTGCCATTTACCGTGGCTGGTTGGAGGCGCTGGAAAGTGGCGACGAAATCTCGCTGTATTTGCACATTCCTTACTGCGACAAGCTCTGCTGGTTCTGCGCCTGTCACACCAAGCAGACGCACCAATATGAGCCGGTGGCCGCTTATCTGCGCTCGCTGAATGCCGAAATCGTCACGATTGCCGGTCTGGTGAGCGGCAAGGCACATGTCCGTGCAATCCACTTCGGTGGCGGTTCGCCAACGATGCTGAGGCCCGATGACATGGTTGCTCTTGGAGCGGCCTTGCGGGACAGCTTCGACCTTCTCCCGGATGCTACGGTCAGCATCGAAATCGGAACCAACGACATGGACAAGGCGCGCCTTGATGCGCTTGCTCAAATCGGCGTAACGCGGGCGAGCCTCGGCGTGCAGGATTTCGATCCGCAAGTGCAAAAAGCAATTAATCGTGAGCAAAGTTTTTTGCAGACCAAGGCAGTCGTCGACGGGGTTCGTTCGCGGGGCGTTGAATCGGTCAATCTGGACCTGCTCTACGGGCTCCCGAATCAGACACGCGAGACGATCTGTTCCACGGTGGCGCAGGCACTGACCTTGGAACCAGACCGGATGGCTCTGTTCGGCTACGCACATGTGCCCTGGTTCAAGAAGCATCAGACGATGATCGACGAGGCATGGCTGCCGAGTCCCACCGAGCGTTTCGCCCAATCTCAACTCGCGGCGCGGGCAATTGTCGCCAAGGGATATGAGGCAATAGGACTCGATCATTTCGCGAAGCCCGACGATGCGCTGGCCATAGCGGCCCGCGCAGGGGTTTTGCATCGCAATTTTCAGGGCTACACCGAGGATCGCTGCCCGACACTGATCGGACTTGGCCCTTCGTCCATCGGTCGTTTTCGCCAAGGCTACGTGCAGAACATGGCTTCGACTGCCGGGTACGGGCGCATGGTTGCGGATGGCGGGTTGGCTGCCGTCCGGGGCGTTGCCCTTTCCGACGACGATCGCGTCCGTGGCTGGATAATCGAGCGGCTGATGTGTGATTTTGCCTTCTCGGCAGTCGATCTGGTGGAGCGGTTCGGCAAAGCCGGCGAGAAGCTCCTTCATCGCTCGAGGTCCATCGCCCTCCACGATCCTGCCCGAGCGCTTGAATTCGATGGCGACAGTTTCGTCGTACGGGCTGAAAGTCGCCCCTTCGTTCGAACCATCGCGGCCAAGTTCGATACATATTTCAAAGGGGGAACGGCGAGGCACTCGGTGGCGGTCTGAGCAAAGCACAGTGCGCTCGCCGTTTGGTCGATCGCGAACCAGCTGCGTTTCATTTTGACCGCTCATAGGCGACTACCGCATCCAATCGAAAATGCAAACTTAGGCTGTTGCGCGGTATTTCCTTCCACATCCTCTCTTACGCATACCTGCATTCCAAGGTGTTTGATCCTATGCTTCGCGAGGAGCAGGTAGGCCGCGACAGCTAGGCAATGTTCCAGCTGCCTCTAGCGGAGGAGTCACGATTTTTCGGCAAGCTCCGTCGGCAGACCTTCTTTTCGGGCCTTGGCAAAGGCTCGGTCGCCTTCCAGAAACGCCGCCAGCATGAAAGGGATGAGTTCTGCCACGGTTTCAGACTGACGATAGGTCTGACGGTAAAGTGCAGCATACTCCTTGAGTGTTTGGCCCAGCTCCGCGCTGACGGTAATGGTGATCTTCGAAGCTGTTCGGTCTGGAAGCTTTCCAAGTTTCAGGTCAGCCATGGTAACTCCTGCTCAACTCGCGTATGGCCGCAGCACGATGTCCTTGTGCACGATGACGCGCAGTGGCCAACCTGGGCGGACGATGATGGTGGGCTGGATATTGAGGTTTTTTTCGGTGATGCGCTGGCCGGCTCGACTGGCGTTCTGCTGGGCTGATTCCCGGATCGCCTTGACCAGATCGCTCTCGTTTTCGCCGAGGCTGAATTCCGTGCCGACACCGAGCAATGTGGCAAGCGCCACCCCCTTGATCAGCTGCCAGGTGTGGAAATCGACTTTGTCTTCCAGCCCTGCGTAGCCGGCGGTGTCGCTCGCGGGCAGATTGTCGATTTCGACCGACGAGCCGTCGGGCAGCAGAATGCGCTGCCAGACCAGCAGCGCTCGCTTTTGCCCGAACGCGACGACGCTGTCGTAGACGCCGATAAGACGTGAGCCCTGCGGAATCAGCAATATGTTGCCCGTGACCGTGTCGTGCACATTCTCGGTGACTTGCGCGACGACAAGGCCCGGCAAATCGGAATTGATGCCGGTGATCAGGCTGGCGGCAATCACGCTGCCAGCCATCAGTTGATACGGCGAGATCGGCGTCTGCAGCGCATGCGGATTGTAGATCCCGCCAGTGCTCCGCTGGCTGAGGAAATCAAGCTTTCGCTGCTGATTGTTCTGGTCGCCTTCCGCCGGCGCCACCGAGGCTGACGCGCGTGCTGCTTCGGATTGGGGAAGTGCCTCAAATGGATGCTGAGCAGTTTGCACGCTCTCACCGACATCTGTCTGTTGAGCTCGATTTTCGACACGGAAAAGCACCTGCGATTCACGCGCTTCGATCGCCTGCTGCGCTAGACGCTGCTCCTCGGCCGAGATGTCTTGACCCGGCACGATGCCGAGCTGGCGCTGCCGCTCGAGGATGGGGCGACCGAGGTCGCCCGGCAAAGGTGGCCCAAGGACGGGAGGCTTCGGCTTCATGCCGGAATAGTCATGGGGAAGCGTATCGAGTCCCTCGACGGTTGGTTTGCGCTCAGTGCTGTAGGGATCTTCCGCCTGATCCCTGATGCGAAGGGCCGGCCCCTGGAGCGCCATCATGGCAACGCCGAACACAGCGCCGGATCCGAGCGCTGCGATCGCGATGATCACACCGCGCCTGAACCGCACCACGCGGCGGGGAGAGGCCCGAAGCTGCAGTTCCTCGGGATCCAGTTTCGGCGGGATGCCAGAGCGGGAATTTTCGATCATGAGCCCTCACCTCACCGGCTGGAACGCGAAAAGAGCGAGATCCGCCGTAGCGGTTGCCTGTCGTCAATCCTGCTGATGCGGATCACCTGCTGCTGCTTGGTGCCGAGGCGAAGTTCGGCCGCGGCGAAGAGCCGATCGACGATGTAATAGTTGCCGCGCACGCGATAGTTGACGAGCTCGCTGCTCCCATCTGCGCCGACGATGAAGAGTGGTGGCGCCTCGCCCTGATCTATGCGACGAGGGAACTCAATATAGACCTTGCTGCCGTCGTCGAAGGCTCGCGTCGGTCTCCAGGGCGGTGTGTCGCCACTGATCGAGTAGCGAAAGCGAAGGTTTTCGAGCGCGATATTCGACGCGACCGGTGTAACTGCCTCGGCTTGAGCATTGCGCTGGCGAAGCGCGATGATCTGGTCTTGGCTGTAGGTCCAGGAGATTGCCGCCATTGCTGTCTTCTCGGTGCTTTGAAGCTGCAAATGATAGGTCCGCCGGTCCGTCGTAATGACGACATTGGTGGCAAGACCCGGCGCGAAGGGTTTCACCAGAACATGGGTGCGCTGATTGTCACCGGTGCCGCTTGCGGTATCGCCTATGACCCAGCGCACGGTGTCGCCAGCCGACACGGCGGTTAGTTTCTCGCCCGGCTGCAGAGCGATGTCGGTCACGCGCTCCGGCGCGGCATAGAGCTGATAAAGCGCGCCATCGGTGAAGGGGTAGACTTGCACGGCATTAACATACCCGTACTTGGTGGGTTGCTGGGTCGCGGCTTTGTTGGCATCAGCGACGCGTTCTTCAGGGGGGCGCTTGTCCTCGGCCTTGCCGGACTCGGGCTGCAATTGGCCAGGCAGCGGCAGTGGTTTTGGCACCTCGACAATTCTAATCGGCCTCTCCGGCGCCTTCTCGATCGCGGCCGGTTTGAAGTCAGCAGCGTCATAGGAAATCTCAGGCGGCGGCACCTTCTTCGATGCACAAGCGGAAACGACCGCTGCCGACACCGATAGGATCAGCACGGCACGAATCGGTGACATTTTATCTTTCATTGGTGGACTCCGTCGGAGAAAGGGGGGGTGGGACGGCGCTGTCGAGCTCGCGTGACCAGTCAATGGCGTTGATGAAGACGCCGAGCGGATTCTTGCGCAGCTGATCCGTATTGCTTGGCGAGCGGATCACGATCGTGAGGATCGCAGTCCAGCGCATCGTGCTGGCAAGGCTTCCGCGCTCAAACACCTGCTCGGTCCATTTGACCTGGAATGAACTTTCGGAGGCCCTGACCACGCTGGTGACCTGTACCGAGACACTGCGCGTTCCGATCTGACCGAAGGGGTCGTTCGCCTTGGCGTATTCGTTGAGGAAGAGCGCTGCGCGATCGCTAGCAAAGTCGTAAGCTGCGAACCAGTTCTGCCGTACCAAAACCGGATCGGTGGAAACGGAACGGACATTCTGGATGAAGCGGCCGAGATGCCAGGCGATCTGAGCATCCGAGGGCTCATAATTCCGGATTGCCGGCGCGACGGCGCGCGTCTCGCCGAAGCCATCGACCTCGACGACGTAAGGCACGACACGGCTTTGCATCGACTGCCATACGAGTCCGCCGGAAAGTCCGGTCGCCAAGGCCAGGCACCCAAGGGCCATGAGCCGCCAGTTCCTGGCCTGCAGTCGAGATGAGCCGATGCGCTCGTCCCACAGCTGGGCGGCTTTTTGATACGGCGTGACCGGTTCGGGTGTTTTGCCGTAACGGTGCACGGGTCGCTTGAAGAGCATCTAGTCATCCTTGTCGTTGAGAGAGGGGTTGGCGCTGCCTCCCGGCCGGTCTCCGTCTCGGACAGCTTGCATGGCAGCGTGGCGATGTGCACGGGCGGTCTGTTCAGAACGTAGGCGCCTTGCCCACGTCGGCGCCGAAACAGTGGCCGAACCGGCAGAGCGCTCGGTCATTGACGCGGTCGGCGTGCCGCCGGTCGCGGTCCACGCGGCATCGCGCCCGGCATCGGCGTTGCGCCCAACACTTGCAGTGGCGGATCGCGCTACGCGTATAGCGGCGCCGCCAGCGGCACTGGTTACACCATGCATTCCAGCAGCCACACCGGAGAGGCCAACGTCGGGCGAGGTTGCGCGCCCGATCTGCCAGGACGTGGAAGCAGCCGATCCCATTGTTGTGCCGGCGCGGATGGCGGCGAGACCGCCGCTGGTTGCCATACGCGCGCCAGAAAATGCCGTGCCTCCAGCAACGAGTGATACACCCGCTGCCGCCGCGGTCGTGCCGAGGGCGGCGCCCGCGCCAAGCTGCGGTGCGCCTGAGACAAGACCCGACGCGATCCCCGGCCCAAAAATGCCAAGGCCAAGCAGTGCCAGTGCGCCCAGTACCTGGGACATGGCAGCGGCCAGATCCGGCTCCTTGCCTTGCAATGCGGAAGCGAACTCCCCGAAGAGCGTGGAGCCGATGCCGACAATGACGGCGAGCACCATCACCTTGATGCCTGACGAGATAACATGGCCGAGCACGCGTTCGGCCAGGAACGCTGAACGGTTCCAAAGTGCGAATGGAACCAAAACAAAACCTGCCAGCGTGGTGAGCTTGAACTCAAGGATAGTGATGAAAAGCTGGATGGAAAGGATGAAGAAGGCGATGATGACCAGGAACCAGGCCATCAGCAGCACGAAGATGGTCAGTGCGTTGCCGAAGATTTCCGGGAAGCCCAGGAGCTGACTGGCTTGGTCAAGCATTGGCCAAGCACCTTCGAAACCGGTCGCGGCAATGCGGCCCGGGCGCAGGAGATTGTCTGCCGACAGATTGCCGGCCGACGCATTAATCCCGAGACCGGCAAAAGAACGATAAATGATATCGGCGAGGTTCTTGAAATTGTTCAGGATGAAGGCGAAGACGCCAACATAGAGCACCTTGCGGACAAGCCGGCCGAGAACGCTGGTCTCCTCGCCGAGCGCCCACGCCAGGCCGGCAAGTGTGATGTCAATGCCGATCAGAATGGTAGTGAGGAAGGCGACGTCGCCCGAGAGCAGACCGAACCCGCTGTCGATGTAGCGGATGAAGGTCTCCATGAAGCGATCGATGACGCCAAGGTCGTTCATGCCGCTGCCTTCCTCGTCGTGATGAACTCGTGATTAATTGCCGGGATAAGCCGAGCCGGTACCCAAGAATCGCTTCGTCATCTCGCGGGCGGCTTCCTCTGACTGGGCCTTGCGGGCGGCATCCTCGGCCTCAGCTCGAAACTGCGTTGCGAGCAGCGTCTGGATCTGCATCTGCTGCTTTGTCGAAAGCGCTATCAGCTGGTTGGTGGCCTGGCTTGCCTGAAGCGCACCGGCCGCCCCTTGGCTGCGGTTGACGAGATCGGCGAGCAGATCGCCGTCGGCGCGGACGTTCTCGACGATTTGCGACTGGACCCCCATGGTCTGGCGGAACGCCTGCATGGCGCTTTGCCAACGCTCGCGCGCAGCACTCGCCACATCGCTGACCTTGATCGTGGCGTCGTAGCTTTCCGGATATTGGCTGCGCCACTGGTCTTGAAGCTTGCCCAGATCAAAGCTGAGGCCACTCGCCTGGTCCATCAAGCCGTCGATGCGATGGAGCGAACCGGTGAGTTGGCCAACGGAAGAGAAATCCAGACGCTGAAGATTGCGCGCCATGTTCTGCAGCATGGTCGCCTGATTCTGCAGCGACTGGATCTGGTTGTTGATCTGCTCCAGGGCGCGCGCGGCCGTCAGCACGTTCTGCGCATAATTGGACGG
>NZ_RZOI01000300.1:0-6763 GCF_004022645.1 Mesorhizobium sp. M4A.F.Ca.ET.020.02.1.1
GATCGGGGCCGTTTCCGCACCGCCAGCCGCAATGGCTCAATGCCGACGGAACGAGTGGCGGCGAGCGCTTCGTCGCCATCTCTTTCTATCTGGCGCTTATGACCGCGACCTGCCTCGAGCTGATCGGCGGCGACGGACCGACAACCGTGGAAGGACCCTTTGCCCGCAACCGCCTCTTTACCGGCATGCTGGTTGCGGCGACCGCGCGCACCGTCATCGCCTCCGAGGCCGCCACCGGCACCAGCATCGGCGCAGCACTTCTGGCATCCAAAGAGACGCCCGCGCACAGCAAGGTCGAGACAATAGAACCGCAAGCTGATCCCATCTGGGCGGCCTATTTCCGCGCATGGCGCAGGGCGGTCGAAGCGCGGAGCTGATCAGATCACGAATAATAAGAAGAAATACGAAGAATACAAAATCGCCATATTAATGGCGTAAAAAGCATACCGGGTCGGAAAATACACTTTGCTTATTGACGAAAATGTTAAAAATATGACGGTAACCAAAAATGTGTATATAATTAGCGGAGTCAATAAGAAATATAACTGAAAGCCACTTGATTGCGAGAATAGAGATATGCCGTAATTAATTGACAAATACGATTCACATTCCGAACCACCGTCTCCATAGCTAATGCCCATTCCAACATGATTTCCACAATTGTTTGCTTTTTCAAAAATGCAAGCAAAAGAGCCTGATAAAAATGCTGTTGCAGCAAACAGTATGAAATAAATCCTGCCGACGTTCCCAATTAGTCTCATCCACGCATCCAACTGGATTCAAATTTCCGCATTGAGGTTACGTTCCGCTCCGATCGCAAGTCAATTTGGCTAGAGAATCCGCTTGCCGAAGGCCGACATGACGAAGCTGACGGCATCGGCGGCGATCCTGGGTTCGAGATCGGCGGTGAAGCCAGAGACGCTCATCGACAAGAGCCCGCCCGAGAGTGCCACCGCCTCCATCGCCTGATGCGTTTCGCGCACCGTGAGCCCGCCCGAGCCTGCCGCCCAGCCGGCGAATTCGGTGACCTCGGGCGCATAGGCGACGTGGAACCCTTGGGTGCCGGAGGAGGCGATGTGGATCGCCTCCCGCATCACTTCCCCCATGCCCATGGCGTCGATGTCGGTCATGGTGAAGGCGGAGACGCGCGAATCCGTCAGCACCCGCGCCTCGGCCGGATCGGCATGGCGCAAGCCGACGATGACGATGTTTTCCGGCGAAAGCTGCGGCTGCAAAGCGCCCGGCTTGTGATCCAAACCCAACATGCGGGCGAGCACCGAAGCCTCCGGCAGGTCGATGCCTTCGATCTCCTCCGGCATGAGCGCGGCGATGGAATCGATCCAGATCAGGCCAAATGAGTGTGTCGCCCGCGCGGTCGCGGCAAGTGCTGTATGGGCGATGCGGCGGTCGGCGCCGGCCGTCAGCCGGATCAGGCCCGATGGCGGTCGTTCCGCGTCGGCCAGCTCGACGACGTCGAAGTTCATCGCCTCAAGCCGCGCCCCGGTCGCCTCGCGGGCGAGGATGCCTGCCGCCGACGGCTCGGCCGAGATCGACACCATCTTACGGCCGGAATAGTCCTCGACATCGTGCATCGGGGCCTTCTCGACATATTCGGAGGTCATGGCGAGAAGCATGGCGCCATAGCTCATGCGGAAGGCGACGCGGCCGCCGACGGCGGGGATTGGATCGGCGTCCTGCACGTCAAGCAGAAGATGATCGCTGGAGGCGCCAAGCACGCGCACGCCCTTGGCGATCGGCATCAGGCCTTCGACCAGCACGTCCTCGCGGCCGATATTGGCAATGGCGCGCAGCCTGTCGCCCTCATCGGGAAAGACCGGCTGGTTGCCGAAGGCGTCGTAGCCGGACTGGCCGATCGGCCGCGATGGCTTCCTCTTGACCTCGATGATGTCGGCGGTAAGCCGGCAGGCATCGAGCTCCAGCGCTTCCCAGGGCGGATCGCGAAAAGTTTCCAGCCCGCCCTGCAGGATCGCCTCGCCGACCCTCAGATTGTTGATGCCGGCGGGCAGCCGGCCTTCGAGCAACAGCGGCAGCGAGGACGAGGCGCCGCCCGATATCCAATCGAGGCTTTTGCCCGACAGACGCTCGATCTTGTAGGCATGGGCGACGAGCTGGCCGAGATTCTCCTCGGTCGGCAAGATGGCGCCGAAGCAGCCGAGATTGGTGCCGATGCCGGCAATGCGCACGCCCTTCATCTCCAGGATCTGCTGGACGGTCGGCACAAGGTCGTTCGGCCAGATGCCTTCCCGGAGGTCGCCGAGGTCGACCATCAGCATGATGTCGTGGACGCGGCCCATGCGCTCGGCGATGCGGGCGATCTCGCGGATGATCGAAAGTTCCGACTGCAGGCTGATGTCGACGGTCCGCACCACCTCCTCGACGCGCGCGATGGGCGGGCTGCGCAAGAGCATGATCGGCGCATTGATGCCGCTGTCGCGCAGCCGGCGGATGTTCTCGAAGCGTGACTCCGCGATGCCGGCAACGCCGCCGCGCAGCATGGCGCGCGCCACCTGCGGCATGCCGCACATGCCCTTGGTGACGCCGAAGACCTTGATGCCGGAATGCGCGCAGCGCTCGACGACGGTGCGCGCATTGCGCTCGATGCGGCCGAGATCGATGGCGACTTGCGGTCCAGACATCTCTAGTTCCTGTAGACCAGCCCTTGCGGATCGATCTCCGGCTTGCGGCCGGCGACGATATCGGCGAGGAATTTTCCCGAGCCGCAAGCCATCGTCCAGCCGACATGGCCGTGGCCGGTGTCGAGGTAAAGGTTGGTGTAGCGCGCCTGCCCTATCACCGGCACGGAGTTCGGCATCATTGGCCTGAGGCCCGCCCAAAGCTCCGCTTTCTTCTCGTCGAAGGCGCCGGGAAACAGGTCCTTGCCGGTCCTGAACATGGCGGCGAAATCACGCGGCTTGAAGCTGCGGTCGAAGCCGGTGAACTCGGCGGTCGAGGCAAGGCGCAGCCGGTTGCCGAGCCGCGAATAGCCGATCAGCTGGTCCTCGTCGGCGCCGCCCATGGTCGGCCCCTTGCTCTCGTCCTCCAGCGGTATGGTCGCGGTGTAGCCCTTCACTGGATAGACCGGCAGGTCGATGCCGTAGCGGCGGCCGAGCAGGCCGCTTTCCGGTCCCAAGGAGATGACCACCGCGTCACCGGCGACCGGGCCGGCCGAGGTCATCACCGAGCGCACATGATCACCTTCGATGTCGAGGCCTTCGACGGTCGTGCCGAAGAGGAATTTGACGCCGAGCTTTTCGGCCGCATAAGCGGCGAGCTTTTCCACGAACTGCCGGGAATCGCCCGTCTGGTCGATCGGCGAATAGACGCCGCCGGCGATCTTGTCCCTGGCGCCGGCGAGGCCGGGCTCCAGCTCGATCAGCCGGTCACGGCCGACGATCTCGATCGGCAGGCCGTGCTCGGCAAGGTAGCGGTAATTGTCGGTGCCGGTGTCGAGGCTGTGCTGCGAGCGGAAGAAATAGAGAATGCCCTTCTTGCGCTCGTCGTAGTGAATGCCGGTCGCTTCCGAGAGCGCGTTGATGCAGTCGCGGGAATAGAGCGCCAGGCGCAGCTTGACCTGGCTGTTGGCGCGCAGGCGCGCCACCGTGCACTGGCGCAGGAAGCGCAGGCTCCAGGCGAGGAAATAGGGATCGAAGCGCAGCCTGACCTTGATGCCGAGATCGTGGTTCCAGAGCGCGCGCAGGAAGGTCTTCAGCGCGGCGGGCGAAGCCCAGGCGGTGGCGTCCCCGGGCGAGACAAGGCCGGCATTCGACTGGCTGGTGCCACGCGCGGCGGCCTGGTGGCGCTCGATCACCGTCACCTCATGGCCATCGCTTGCCAGGTAATAGGCGGCCGCCGTGCCAACGACGCCGGCCCCAAGCACCAAGACCTTCATGCCGCACCCCTCGAGCGGTTCACCGTTTCACGGAAACGCAGAACCGCTCTATTTCCTTGTTTTGACCAATTCCGGACGGAAAACCGTTGCACACTTTTCCTGGAATTGCTCTCGAACAGGGCGGCGCGCCTCCACGCGCCGCCGTGAGATCCTCAATAGCGCGTCTCGGCGCGCAGGACGAGCCCTTGGGCTCGCAAGCTGATTGGGTCAGCCGCGTGCCGAGTTCTTGCCGCTGAGGATGCGTTCCCAGGCCAGCGCGTCGGCAACGATCTGATCGAGATCGTCGCGCTGCGGCGTCCAACCAAGCTCAGCGCGGGCAAGCTCGGAGTTGGCGACAATCGCGGCGGCGTCGCCGGGGCGGCGGTCGCCCATCTTGACCTCGAAATCACGGCCGAAGGCGCGGCGCACGCTGTCGATTACTTGCAGCACCGAGTAACCGTGGCTGTAGCCGCAATTGGCGACCAGGCTGGTGCCGCCTTCGCGTAGCCGCTGCAGCGCCAGCCGGTGCGCCGCCGCCAGATCGCTGACATGGATGTAATCGCGGATACAGGTGCCATCCGGGGTGGGATAGTCAGTGCCGAACACCTGCATGAAGGGGCGCTTGCCGAGCGCGGTCTCGCAGGCGACCTTGATCAGATGCGTGGCGCCCGGCGTCGACTGGCCGGTGCGGCCCTTGGGATCGGCGCCGGCGACGTTGAAATAGCGCAGCGCCGTATAGCGGATATCGTGCGCCTTCGCCGCGTCACGCAACATCCACTCACTCATCAGCTTGGAAAGGCCGTAGGGCGATACCGGCGAAAGCCCGGCATCCTCGCGCACCGGTTCCAATCCGGCGCCACCATAGACCGCGGCGGTGGAGGAGAAGATGAAATGCGGCACGCCCTCGCGCACGGCCGTTTCGATCAGGGTGCGCGTCTTGGAAGTGTTGTTCTCGTAGTAGCCGAGCGGATCGGCGACCGACTCTGGCACCACGATCGAGCCGGCGAAATGGATGATGGCATCGACCTTGTTGTCCCTGATGATCTGGCCGACCAGTTCGCGGTCGGCGACATCGCCGACGACGAGCCTGGCCTCCGGCGCCACCGCCCATTCGAAGCCGGTCGAAAGCCGGTCGAGAACGACAACGCTCTCGCCCGCGTCCAGAAGCTCCCAGACCATATGGCTGCCGATATAACCGGCACCGCCCGTCACCAAAACCGTCATACGCGTCCTCGCTGATCAAGATTTGTTGGAAACTGTCTCAAGGCCGCCTTACTGGAAAGCGCGCCGCAAGGCGAATAAAACTCCAGTGTCAAATGCGTAACAGTCGCCGGGGCCCAAGGCATCGTACTGAAACAAAGTTGATCCACATCAAGGGAATAGGCCACGATCCGTGGTCGTTAGGAACACGCTTGGGGCGTGGCATTTTGACCAAAGGGCCCCGGTGGACGCCTGATGGGGCAATGACTATGATCCGGCACAAAATCGGGAAGGCGACATGAACTACCAGCGGTTCTTCGAGGAAGCGATCGACCAGCTCCATGCGGAGCGGCGCTACCGCGTTTTCGCCGACCTCGAACGCATTGTCGGCAAGTTCCCGCGAGCCATCTGGCGTTCCAACGGCCGCGCCCAGGAAATCACCGTCTGGTGCTCCAACGACTATCTCGGCATGGGCCAGCATCCCGACGTCATCGACGCTTTCCAGAAGGCTGCCGGCAAGATGGGGTCGGGCGCCGGCGGCACCCGCAACATCTCCGGCACCAGCAACCCGCTGGTGGAGCTTGAACTGGAACTGGCCGACCTGCACGACAAGGAAGCAGCGCTCGTCTTCACCTCCGGCTTCGTCTCCAACGAGGCCTCGATCTCGACCATCGCACGGCTTCTGCCGAACTGCCTGATCATCTCGGACGAGCTCAACCACGCTTCGATGATCGAGGGCGTGCGCCGTTCGGGCGCCGAAAAGAAGATCTTCCGCCACAATGACGTCGCGCATCTGGAGAGCCTGCTGCAGGCTGCGGGACGCGAGCGCGCCAAGCTGATCGTCTTCGAGAGCGTCTATTCGATGGATGGCGACATCGCCCCGATCAAGCAGATCGTCGACCTCGCCGAGCGCTACAACGCTATGACCTATATCGACGAGGTCCATGCGGTGGGCATGTACGGTCCGCGCGGCGGCGGCATTACCGAGCGCGAGGGGCTGGCCGACCGCATCGACATCATCGAAGGCACGCTCGCCAAGGCCTTCGGCACGCTCGGCGGCTACATCACCGGCACCAGCGCGGTGATCGATGCCGTGCGCTCCTATGCGCCGGGCTTCATATTCACCACGGCGCTGCCGCCGGCTGTTGCCGCCGCCGCCACCACCTCGATCCGGCATCTGAAGCGCTCGCAGGCCGAGCGCGACGCGCAGCAGCGCCAGGCGTCGCGGACCAAGGAGGTGCTTGCCGCCGCCGGCCTCCCGGTGATGGAATCGTCCACCCACATCGTGCCGGTGCTGGTCGGCGATCCCGAACTTTGCAAGATGGCCAGCGACCGCCTGCTCGGCGTCCACGGCATCTACATCCAGCCGATCAACTATCCGACGGTGCCGCGCGGCACCGAGCGGCTGCGCATCACGCCGACGCCGTTCCATTCGGACGCGCTGATCGCCGAACTTCAGGACGCCCTGGTCGAGACCTGGGACGCGCTCGGCATCCCCTATGCCTCGAGCGGCCGGCCGTCCGTCGCCAAGAGCGACCGGATCATTCCCCTGCTGGTGCCGAAGTCGGGCGGGTGACCTGCTGGTGGTTCGTGGGCGGTGATGCGTAACAGGTCCTGCCAAATCATAGAACGCTGGCGCTGCCCCTCATTGTCCTCCCGGACATTTCTCCCCGT
>NZ_RZOI01000301.1:0-6755 GCF_004022645.1 Mesorhizobium sp. M4A.F.Ca.ET.020.02.1.1
TGGCATGACCGACCGGCTACGGGACAGGGTCGCGCTGATCGTCGGCAGCGCGCGCGGCATCGGCAAGGGCATCGCGCAGCGTTTCGCCGAAGAGGGCGCGAAGCTCGTGCTGGCCGATACCGAGGCCGAGGCCGGACAAGCCACCGCAAGCGAGTTCGGCGCCGCCTTCATCCGCACCGATATCTCGCAAATGGCCGAGGCCGAGGCCGCCGTGGCGCTGGCGCTCAAGCAGCATGGCCGACTCGACATCCTGGTCCAGAATGCCGGGATTTATCCCTGGCAGCTGATCGAGAACACCAGCCCGGAGGACTGGGATAGAGTGATGGCGGTCAACCTGCGCGGCTCCTTTAATGCCACACGGGCTGCGCTCGTGCCGATGAAGGCGCAGCGGCATGGCCGTATGCTGTTCACATCTTCGATCACCGGGCCGCACGTGACCAGCCCCGGCCACGGCCATTATTCGGCGACCAAGGCCGGCATCAACGGGCTGATCCGTGCCGCCGCGCTCGAATTCGCCGGCTACGGCATCACCGTCAACGGCGTCGAGCCCGGCAACATCCTCACCGAGGCGATCGAGCTGCATCGCGGTGCTGCCTATATCCAGAACATGCAGGACTCCATACCGCTCGGACGGCTGGGCAGCCCGCGCGACGTCGCCAACGCCTTCCTGTTCCTCGCCTCGGACGACGCCAGCTACATCACCGGCACGACCATCGTCGTCGACGGCGGACAGCTGCTGCCCGAAGGCAAGGATTTTCGCCTGCTGCCGCCGTGATCGTTGGCGGGCGTGGCCGAACGGCGAGATTCGCGTCAGGTGACTGCTTGAAGATGGCTGGGATGGTGGGCGATGACGGGCTCGAACCGCCGACATCTTCGGTGTAAACGAAGCGCTCTACCAACTGAGCTAATCGCCCGCTCCGGGCCGGACCTTTAAGCAGTTAGGGCAGGCTTCGCAAGGCCAAATGAACAGGCGCCGCGTTGGCCGCGTGGCGGTTTTCCAGCGGAAAGAGGCGGTTGTCAAAAAACCTTCTCCAGTTTGCTGATAAGGTGCTTTGCCGCGCTTGACACCCGGTGGCGAACCCCTTATCCAGCGGCCCAACGACGAACACGGCTGATACGTGCTCGTCAGTGCGCGGGTGTAGCTCAGTCGGTTAGAGTGCCGGCCTGTCACGCCGGAGGTCGCGGGTTCGAGCCCCGTCACTCGCGCCATTTCTTCCAAGGGCTTAGGCCCGGCCCCTCCGAAAAAAGTTTGACCTTTCCGGCGGCGGAGGGTTGCAGCTTTTCAATATGATCCCGTCCGGGAGCCCTGCGCCGGCTACGCTGCAAGCCTGATCGCCCGCGCTTCACGCCGGGGGCGTGTAATTTGTCGATACCTGGGCCAGTTCAGTGCCTTCTGATGGCCGCTTGTAGATCAGGCGCACGACCAGACCGACATATCCAATCTGAAGAATGACTATCGCAAGAATGGCCCAACCGAGCGCTGTCCAGACAGAGCCGGTTTCGATTCCAACCCAGATAGCCGTGACGAACGACGTCACGAGCATACCCACTAGAAACTGAGGAAAATACATGGCTGCAGCACCCAAGGTTTGGCGATTCAGGCGGCCTTCTCAGTTGTCAAAGAGCCCGCCGCTCCATTGGCGGAGCGGCGGGGCCCCCAAATTTGCCCCCCGGCTGTCGGGGTACGATCGACCCCGAGCATTGCTGACATTGCAATCGCGATGCCAGAAATGATGACCCATTACGGGACACCCAAGCCAAAGGCGCAAGACGGGATCACCGATAAACATTATCTGTGGCTAATATGTCACCAGAGGCCAACGCGGAGAGGCCATTTGGGCAGGCTTGCTGGCCGCGACCCGGGTTGGCGTCGACAGGTCTATGCCGGTCCAACGACAGCAATAAGCAGATCTCCGAAACCGCCTTGAGAACGTTCGGCGCCCAGATGGTATTCCGGCATCCTGGCCGACCGGGAATGCCAGGATGGAGGACGCCACCCGATCGGCCGCCTTGATGCCTAGTGGCCCGACGACAATCCGGACCGGTGGGGTTGCACGCGACTCGGTCGGGAATTACCCCCTCGCCAGCAGCGCCTCGACTTCCTGCAATGTCGGCATCGACGGAGCCGTGCCAGGACGGGTCACCGAAATGCCGGCGACGGCGCACGCGAATCTCACCGCCTGCAGCGGCTCGACGCCTTTCGCCAGGGCCGCCGCGAGACCGCCGTTGAAGGCGTCGCCGGCGCCCGTTGTTTCCACAACCGGACCTGCACTGACGGCGCCGACGTGGTCGGAGCCGCTCTTCGTGTGCAGCAGCGCGCCCTTCTCGCCGAGCGTGATGATGACAGAACCGACACCCCTCGCCAGAAAACTGTCGGCGGCGCGGCGGGCATCGTCGATGGACGACACCTTGATGCCGGTCAGTTCCTCGGCCTCGGTCTCGTTGGGGGTGACGTAGTCGCAAAGCGCATAGATGCGGTCAGGCAGCCTCGCCGCCGGGGCCGGATTGAGGATGGTCGTCACCCCTGCCTCGCGCGCGATCTCCAGCGCCTTCAGCGCTGCCTCGATCGGCTGTTCGAGCTGGGTGATGAAGACGCCGGCCGAACGGATCAGGCCGGCATGGGCCTCGATGTCGGCGTGCGAGATGAGCATCGCCGCGCCAGGGCTGACGATGATGGCATTGTTGCCGCTGGTCTCCTCGACGAAGATATAGGCGGCACCCGTATAGCTCTCCGGCGTATCAATCACCGCCGCCTTCACGCCAGCCGCCTGCCAGGTGTGCTTGGCCATGTCGGCAAAAGCGTCGACGCCGAGCCGGGTCAGGAAGGTGGTGTCGGCGCCCAGTTTGCCGGCCGCGACCGCCTGGTTCGAGCCCTTGCCGCCCGGCCCCAGCTTGAAAGAGTTGCCGAGGATGGTCTCACCCATGCGCGGCTGGCGATCGGCGCGATAGGCGGTGTCGGCAACAAAGACGCCGAGGATGACGACAGGCTTCCCGGCCATCGCCCTACTCCGCATCCGGCGGAATGACGCCCTTGCGGAAGGCGAAACAGCCATAGAAGCGGCGCTCGCCGGTCTGGATGACGCAATAGGCCTTCTTGGCGCGCTCGTAGAAGGCGTAGCGCTCGATCGAGATCATCGGCCAGGGCTTGCCCTCGGCCTTGTCGATCTCCTTCTGCACCTCCTTCTGCACCGGCGGGATCTCGTCAGGATTGCCGACGATCTCCATGCGGGCGGCCGCGTCGTCGACGAAGCTGTCCAGCGGATAGAGCGACAGCACCGCCTTCACCACCTCCGCCGCCGGCGCGTCGATGCGCAGCAGATAGCCGAGCTCCGTCTGGCGAGCGACCGAATCGGCCGGGAAATTGGTGTCGCAGATGATCAGGTCGTCGCCGTGACCCATCGCCCGCAGTGCCTGGAGCACGTCGGCATTGAGCAGCGGATTGATCCCTTTGAGCATGGCAGTCCTCGCGAAAAATCTGTTGGGAAATCAGAGCCGGTTTCCGGTCTTTGCGTCGAAGAGGTGGAGCTGGTCGAGCCGTGGCCTGAGATGCAGCGTGTCACCCGGCTTGAAGTCGTGGCGCTCACGAAACAGCGCCACCATCTCGCTTTCGCCGAAGCGCACAAAGACCAAGGTTTCGGAACCGGTCGGCTCGACCACGGAAATCCTGGCAGCGACGCCGTCGGGGTGGATTTCGAGATGCTCGGGCCGCACGCCATAGACGACGTTTTGGCTATCCTTGGCCGCGCTGCCGGGGGCAAGCGGAAACGCGGTGCCGGATATGTCGACAACGGACTTGTCGCCCTTCCGCACGACGCCCTTCAGAAGGTTCATGGCGGGCGAGCCGATGAAGCCGGCGACGAAGAGATTGGCCGGCCGGTCGAACAGCTGCAGCGGCGCGCCGACCTGCTCGATGCGGCCGTCACGCATCACCACGATCTTGTCGGCCATGGTCATGGCCTCGATCTGGTCGTGCGTGACGTAAATGGTGGTGGTCTTCAGCCGCTGGTGCAGTTCCTTGATCTCGGTGCGCATCTGGACGCGCAGCTTGGCATCGAGGTTGGAGAGCGGCTCGTCGAACAGGAAGACCTGCGGGTTGCGCACGATGGCGCGGCCCATGGCGACGCGCTGGCGCTGGCCGCCCGAGAGCTGACGCGGATAGCGCTTGAGATAGGGCGCGAGATCGAGGATGTCGGCGGCGCGCTTGACCCGCTCGGCGACGATCGCCGGATCGGTCTTGCGCAGCTTCAGCGCGAAAGCCATGTTCTGCTCCACCGTCTTGTGCGGGTAGAGCGCGTAGTTCTGGAACACCATGGCGATGTCGCGCTTCGCCGGCGGCAGATTGTTGACGACGCGCTCGCCGATCGCGATCGTGCCGCCGGAAACGGTCTCCAGCCCGGCCACCATCCTCAACAGCGTGGACTTGCCGCAGCCGGAAGGACCGACCAGCACGACGAACTGGCCGTCGGCGATATCGACGCTGACATCGTGCAGGACCTTGACTGGTCCGAACGCCTTGGCCACATTGGTGATCGCGACTTGAGCCATCATCTCCCCTATCGTTTTCGGTGAAGCTAGCCATTGCCAACGGCAAGGGCAAGTCAGTATATTATAGATAAAAAGCCATTCCTGTTGACAAGGTAATCGATTACGCGAATAGTGGCGAGCGCAAAATCCGATGATCGGTGCTTTGCCGGAAATCGGATCTCCAAGCGACGCAGGGTGGGGTCCCACGTCCCCGTATGGTATAGGAGAAACGCAGACGTTTCGGCGTCCGGTAGGTTGGCACGTCAAATTCACGGCTTTTGTTCTGGGAGGAATGTAGATGAGAGTCGGTCTTTACGAAAAACTGGTCCGCGCGGGTGCCACCCGGCGTGACATTCTCAAGGGCGCGGCCAGCATGGCCGCGATTGCCGCGGCTTCAGGCGCCGGCCTCGGCGCACTGACCCGGCCGGCCGCCGCGGCCGACGATCTGCGCGCGCAGATCCTGCAGATTCCAGGTGTCGGCAAGGGTCAGCCGACGGACGCCGATTTCCAGAAGGTGGGCGAGCTCTGCCTCGAAGCGACCAAGGCCAATGTCAAGGAAGGCGAGTTCGCCGGCGTCGAGCTCACCTTCATGGGCCTCAACAACCAGAACCTGCACAACGTTCTGTTCCGCGGCTTCCTGAAGCCGTGGGAGGCCTATACGGGCGCCAAGATCAGCTGGATCGACCTGGCGCAGGCCGACTACAACGCCCGCCTGCAGCAGTCGATCGCCACAGGCACCGTCGACTTCGACATCATCGAGATGGGCGCGCCCTTCGAAGGCGATGTATGCGGCAAGGGCCTGACCTCCGAAATGCCGGACTGGGTCAAGAAGCAGATCGACTTCGACGACCTGGTCAACTACCTGAAGCCGCCGGTCGGCACCTGGAACGGCAAGCAGTACCGCGTCACCATCGACGGCGACGCGCACAACTTCAACTACCGCACCGACGTGTTCGCCGATGCCGATCTCGCCAAGGCCTGGAAAGAGAGCGGGGCGACGACCGAATGGGGCGTGCCGAAGACCTGGCAGGAAGTGCAAGCCGTCACCAAGTTCCTCAAGGGCAAGCAGTTCAAGGGCCAGGATGTGTATGGCTATCTCGACGCGCCCAAGCCCTGGGGCGGCTTCGGCTTCTACTTCCTCGGCAGCCGCGCCAGCGCCTATGCCAAGCATCCCGACGACAAGGCCTGGATATTCGATGCCGACACGATGAAGCCGCGCATCAACAATCCGGCCTGGGTGCGGGCGATCCAGGACGTCATCGACGCCCTGCCCTCGGAGCCGCCAGACCAGATCAACGCCGATCCGAACACCACCGGCTTCCAGCAGTTCCTGGCCGGCACCGGGTCGATGATCCCGTGGTGGGGCGACATCGGCTCCAACGTCAAGACCAACGACTCGTCGGTCATCGGCGACGTCACCGGCTTCTCGATCCTGCCCGGCTCGGACGACGTCTACAATTCGAAGACCGGCCAATGGGACAAGCTCGCCAGCGGCCCGAACTACTCGCCCAACTGCGCCTATCTCGGCTGGGGCGTCTATGTCATGGCCCGCGTCGACAGTGATGCGAAGAAGCAGAAGGCGGCATGGTCGGCGGCGGCACATCTCGGCGGCAAGGACCTGTCGCTCTGGTGCGCGGCCTATCCGTCGGGCTTCCAGCCCTACCGCAACAGCCATTTCAACATTCCAGAATGGGTGGCGGCCGGCTACGACGAGGCGTTCATCAGCTCCTACCTCAAGTCCGAGGGTGACAGCTACAATCATCCGAACGCGGCGATCGAGCCGCGTATCCCCGGCATCTTCCAGTACTACAGCGCCGCCGAGGACATCCTGGCCAACACCTTCGCCGGCAAGATGAAGGCGCAGGAAGGCGCCGATGCCATCGCCGCCGCCTGGGAGAAGCTGACCGACCAGATCGGCCGCGAAAACCAGATCAAGCTCTACAAAGCCTCGCTCGGCGTGTAGCCTGATCGTATGATGAACCGGGGTCCGGCGACGCAAAGCCGCCGGACCCTGTTTTGACCGGACGGGCCGGTCGTAAGCTTTTGTATCGACGGACGGGACGCGTGGCTGACCAGACCTTGCCAACCAATGCATGGCCGGCAAACGGCGTTCCAGCCGATCTGATCGCACCCGGCCGCAAGCGGCTCGGTTTCGCCCTGATGGCCGCGGCGACGCTCGGCCTGCTCGCCGTCATCGCGCTGCAGATCCTCTACAAGACGGACGTCACCAC
>NZ_RZOI01000302.1:0-6743 GCF_004022645.1 Mesorhizobium sp. M4A.F.Ca.ET.020.02.1.1
CAAGGATGCCGCCGATGAAGGGCCGCAGCGACGCATCGACCGACAGCCGGGCAAAGCCGTGCTCGATCAGGCTGACCAGATGCATGATGGCGATCGAGGCGGCGCCCCCGAGCAGGCCGAGCAGCAGGAACGGGATGTACTGGCTGGCGGTCAGCGCCGGCAGGCCGGACAGTTCCAGCGGAAAAGGCACGACGCCGAACACCTCGGCGGTCAGCGAGGCGCAGATGGCCGCCGTCATCACCGGCGCGACATTGGCGACCGAATAGATGCCGATGATCAGCTCGAAGCCGTAGAAAGCGCCGGTCAGCGGCGCGTCGAAGGCGGCGGCGATGGCGCCGGCGGCGCCGCAGCCGACGAGGATGCGCACGTCGTTGCGGCGCAGCCTGAAGGCGCGCGCCAGCCGCGACGCCAGACCAGAGCCAACCTGCGTGTAGCCGGCCTCCAGCCCGACCGAGGCGCCGAAGCCGCTGGACAGCACCGTCTGGCCGACGATGATGAACGTGTCGGTGAGCGACATACGCCCGCCATAGAGCGCGTTGGCCTCGATCGGATCGACCGGAGTGCGGAACTTGCGCCTCCTGAGCCAGATCACGGTCAGCCCAAGCAGGATGCCGCCGATCGCCGGGATCAGCGCCTGCATCGGGCTTGCCAGCGAGAACATCGCCGACAGCCGGCCGCCCGGCTGCACACCGTACAGCATCCAGTGCATGCCTTGCACCAGTTCGCTCATGCCGGTGACCAGCGCGCCCGACATCACCCCGACGACACCCGCAAGCACGACGATGACGATGCCGCGCGCCTCGAGCAGCGGGATCGATCGGGTCAGCACCGCGCGAAGCCGGCGGGCGTAGACTTGGCTGTGGTTTGTGGCAGTCATCGGAGCGGTTGGCCGATTTCCGAAGGGAATGGAAAGCTGCCGTGCCTGATACGCCGGGCGGCATGCGTGGCTATTGCAATGCCGCCTGCTTGTGGCGCCATTTTGGCGCCGCTCGATCGGAATGATATCGATGAGGGGGGCCCGCTTCAGATCGGCCTGGCGTCGCCGGCTTCGTAGAGCACGAGGTTGCGGTCGCCGATGCCGAGGGCCGCCCAGCTCGCGCGCCAGTCGGCGATGTGCGGCGTGCGGAAATGCGCCTCGAGCGCGGCCCTGTCGTTCCACACTTCCGTGACGCGGATCAGCCCTGCGTCGAGGATGTCCTGCGCATATGAATATTCGAGGCAGCCCGGCTCGGCGTGGCTCGCCGAAACCATATTCTCCATGGCCGGCCTTGCCTCGTCCAGCCTATGCGCCGGCAGGCGGATGGTGCCGATAATCACGAGCATGCCGGTCCCCTTCTGAAGGTTGCGCGCGGCTGAGGATGCCGCCCATCGGCAGTAGCCAGTCTCCCACCCTCGCGCAAGCTTGGCTGGTTAGGCTCGAAAGGCTGCCGCGCGTTCGGCGCGCTGGAGACTTGAGGACGATATGGCGATCAGCGAAACAATCCCGGCCGGCCTGGTGGCCAAGAACGGCCGCGACGTCTTCTTCGCGCTGGGCATCGTCGTCATCCTGGCGGTGCTGTTCTTGCCGATCCCGGCCTTCCTCATCGACATCGGCCTTGCCTTCTCGATCGCGCTGTCGGTGCTGATCCTGATGGTGGCGCTGTGGATCCAGCGGCCGCTCGACTTCTCCTCCTTCCCGACCGTGCTGCTGATCGCCACCATGCTCAGGCTGTCGCTCAACATCGCCACCACGCGCATGATCCTCTCGCACGGCAATGAGGGCACGCACGCGGCCGGCTATGTCATCTCCGGCTTCTCGAAGCTGGTGATGTCGAGCGACTTCGTCATCGGCCTGATCGTCTTCCTGATCCTGATCGTGGTGAATTTCATCGTCATCACCAAGGGCGCCACCCGTATCGCCGAGGTTGGCGCCCGCTTCACCCTCGACGCCATCCCCGGCAAGCAGATGTCGATCGACGCCGACCTCTCCGCCGGCATGATCGACGAGAAGACGGCGCAGCTGCGCCGCCGCGAGCTGGAAGAGGAATCCTCCTTCTTCGGCTCTATGGACGGCGCCTCGAAATTCGTGCGCGGCGACGCCATCGCCGGCCTCATCATCACCGCCATCAACATCGTCGGCGGCATCGCCATCGGCTACATCCGCCACGGCATGGGTATGGGCGAAGCCGCCGACGTGTTCATCAAACTGTCGGTCGGTGACGGCCTCGTCACCCAGATCCCGGCGCTGATCGTCTCGCTCGCCGCCGGCATGCTGGTCTCCAAGGGCGGCACCCGCGGCTCGGCCAACCAGGCCGTGTTCGGCCAGCTCGGCGCCCATCCGCGCGCGCTCTACGTCGCGGCGTTCCTGCTGGTCATCCTCGGCCTCATGCCCGGCCTGCCGCTGTTCCCGTTCTTCGCGCTTGCTGGCGGCATGGCCGGTCTCGGCTACGTCATTCCGATGCGCCAGAACCGCGCCATGGCCGCCGCCGAAGCACTGAGGGACGAGGAGAAGGCCAAGAAGGCCGAGGAAGAGAAGAACTCAGTCAAGGCCTCGCTCGCCACCGCCGAGATCGAGCTGCTGATCGGCAAGCAGCTGTCGACGCGCTTGCTTGTGTCACATCAGGAGCTGGTCTTCCGCATGGCCAAGATGCGCAAGAAGTTCGCCCAGCAATACGGCTTCGTCGTGCCGGAAGTGCGCGTCGCCGACGACTTCGCCATCCCGCCGAAGAGCTACCAGATCAAGGTCCACGGCACGGTCGTCGCCGAGTACCAGATGCGCGTCGGCGAGATCATGGTGCTGCTCGGCACCCGCGACGTGCCGGACCTGCCCGGCGAGGAGATCCGCGAGCCGGCTTTCGGCATGCGCGCCTTCTCGGTGCTGGAGACCTTCGCCGAGGACCTGAAGCGTGAGAACTACACCTATGCCGACAACATGTCGGTGCTGCTCACCCATCTCTCCGAGGTCATCCGCAACAACCTGCCGCAGCTTCTCTCCTACAAGGACATGAAGGCGCTGCTCGAGAGGCAGGATCCGGAATACCGCAAGCTCGCCGACGAGATCTGCACCTCGCACATCTCCTATCCCGGCCTGCAGGCGGTGCTGAAGCTTCTGCTCGCCGAGCGCGTCTCGATCCGCAACCTGCATCTGATCATCGAAGCCATCGCCGAGATCGCGCCGCATGTGCGCCGCACCGAACAGATTGTCGAGCACGTGCGCATCCGCATGGCGCAGCAGATCTGCGGCGATCTTTCCGAGGGCGGCGTGCTCAAGGTTCTGCGTCTCGGCAACCGCTGGGACCTCGCCTTCCACCAGAGCCTCAAGCGCGACGCCAAGGGCGAGGTGCGCGAGTTCGACATCGACCCGCGTCAGCTCGAGGAATTCGGCCAGGATGCGACCAAGGCGATCCGCAAGCATCTGGAAGCCGGCGAGCGCTTCGTGCTGGTCACCGCGCCGGACGCGCGCCCCTATGTGCGCATGATCATCGAGCGCCTGTTCACCACGTTGCCGGTGCTCTCCCATGTCGAGATCGCCAAGGGCGTTGAGATCAAGGTGCTCGGGACGATCTCGTGAGCGCGCTCTCGCAAGGCGTCGTCATCGCCGCCTTCCTGGCTTTCTGCCGCATCGGCGCCTGTTTCATGCTGATGCCAGGCCTGTCGAGTGCGCGCGTGCCGATCCAGGTCCGGCTCTTCGTGGCGGTCGCCGCCACCGGCGGCCTGCTCGCCTTCCTCTGGGACCGCATCTACCCGTATGTCGATCCCCGCCCGCAGGTCCTGGCGCCGATGATCGTCTCGGAACTCTTGGTCGGCGGGCTGATCGGCGCCATGACCCGGCTCTATATGGAGGCGCTGCGCTTCATGGGCTCGGCCATCGCCACGCTGATCGGCTATGGCGGCGCCGGCGGCCCGGCGATCGAGGAGCCGGAGCCGCAGGCGGCGCTGGCCGCCATCATCTCCTTCTCGGCATTGCTGCTGCTCTTCGTCGTCGACTTCGACCACGAGATCGTGCGCGCTCTGGTCGCCTCCTACACGGTCGCGCCGGTCAACGTCTTCTTCAATCCGCAGGCGGCGCTCGTCGATCTCACCGACACCGTGTCGGACGCCTTCTTCCTGGTCATCCGCCTCGGCAGCCCGTTCGTCGCCTATGCCATCCTGGTCAATCTGACCATCGGCTTCGTCAACAAGCTGACGCCGCAGATCCCCGTCTACTTCATCTCGCTGCCTTTCGTCATCGCCGGCGGCCTGATCCTCTTCTACCTCGCCATCGGCACCATGCTGTCGCTGTTCGTCGACGGCTTTGTCGACCTGACACTGGCACGGTGACGCAATGACCACGCGCAAGGAACGGCTGCGGAAACTGGTCAAGGTGCAGGAGCAGCTCAAGGCCCTGCACGAGACGCGCCATGCGACATTCCTGGCGCAGGCGGGAGCGGCCGAGACCGAGGCAAGGGAACTGGTCGAGCACTTCGACGCTGACCAATCGCTGGCCGGCCAGTTCCCCGACCTTTACCATCGCCGCATCGCCAATGCCCTGGTCCGCCAGCAGGCAAGCCTGGAAAGCGCCAGGCAGGAAGCAACTCTCATCGCCACCGCGACGGCGCGCACCAACATGGTCGAGCGCGCCTACAAGGACGTGCGCCGCCGCGACGAGCGCGAACGCATCGACCGCGAGCGGCTCGATCTGATCGCGCAGAAGCGACGCGACGATACTAACTAGCGACTCGGTATCAAAGTCAGATCGAGAGTGCTGCCCTCGGGCACATCAGCTAGATCAACATGACGCAGCACGAACACTTCGAATTCGTGAGCGACATCGTCGATCCGCCGGAGCGCATACTCTTTCTCCGCGGCCGTCGAGGTTTTAGAGCCGTCCGGCCTCATGACAATCGCGTTGAGTTTTTGGCCCATCCGGAAGTCGGTCTGTAGGTCACCGACGACTACGACGCCTCGCCCGGAAATCTGAAATCTCTCGATAATCTTCATCCAACACTTTGGCCCCTAACCGCTGGCAAGAACGATCTCCCATTTCGTAGCACAGCAAAATCGCGATGGCGAAAGACGAGCCACTCGATGCTTGGGCTCTCAAGCCTGCCACAAGCTTGTTCAGTCATTGTGCGGATAGCAAAAACCGGCAAGAGGCGGACTTTTTTGGCAATCTCTCCACCCAGCGACATCGTCTTGGACGTCGCTCGCGCTGCCGAGCCGACGGACGTCGAAGCCGCGCGCGCGGCGCTGGCCAAACGGACTGGTGGCGCCTCGGCCGCCTTTTCAGTCGACACCGCCGGCACCATGCTTTCCCGGGCCACGGCGGACAAAGCCGAGGTGGCGAACCCGGAGAAGAAGTTCCAGCGCTTCGAGGCGATGGTGCTGCAGACCTTCATCCAGAACATGATGCCCAAGGACACCGAGGGCGTTTACGGCAAGGGTCTCGCCGGCGACATGTGGAAATCGCAGATGGCCGAGCAACTGGCCAATGTCATGGCCGCGCGCGGCGGCATCGGCATCGCCAGATCACTGCTCGCCGACCACTATATGGACGGCAAGCGCATCGTGCCGGTCGGCCCGGTTTCGGGTGGGCCGGAGAAGGCCGAGATCGACCAACAGATCCGGCTGTCGACGTCCATGGTGCAGGAGTTGCAGCGCCAGGCCGCGCGGTCGATGACCGGCGACGATACGACCATAGAAACCGATACAAAAATCTAGGGAGCCTCATGGCCGACCAATCCGAATTCTCCACCCTTCCGGCGCGGACCTCGGAAGCGCCCATCCCGCTCGCTCGCCCCGGAAACCTCGCCGCCATCATCGGCCGCATCGAGGAAGCGGTCGACGAGGAGACGGCTGGTATCCGTGCCAGCACCGGCTTCGACCTCAAGGCGTCCAACGCCCGCAAGAGCCGCTATCTCTACGAACTGACCCGCGCCATGAAGGGCGCCAACGAGATCGAATTCCTGGAGCAGCATCGCGAAGGCCTGGCGCGGCTGCGCCAGAAGCTGGCCAAGAACGAGGCGGCGATCCTCGCCCATCTCAACGCCGTCAACGAGGTCGCCCATCTGCTGAAGAGCGCCATTCAGCGCGCCGAGGCCGACGGCACTTATTCGGCCGGCGAGTTCGGCTGGGCAAGAGCATGATCCCGGCCGCCAGGGCGTCGCGAGGGAAAGACCGGTGATTAAGTTCATCGCCGCCGCGATCTGGATCTGCGCAGCGACGCTCGGCGCCGTGTTCTATTCGTTCCAGGCTGCCGGCAAGGCCGGCGTGGGCGAGCCGCCGAAGCCGATGCTGGGTGGCCTCGACTACGTCAAGACCGATATTATCTCGGTGCCCTTGATCCGCGACGCCAGGATCGACGGCTATTTTCTCACCAAGCTCGTCTACACGGTCGAGCCAGAGCAGATAAAGAAGCTGTCAATACCGGCCGACGCGCTGATCACCGACCAGGTCTACTCCTATCTCTACGCCAATCCGCAGGTCGATTTCACCAAGAAGGACACAATCGATCTCGATGCCTTCCGCAAGTCCATCCAGGACAGCATCAACGCCCGCGTCGGCGTCGAGCTGGTGCATGAGGTGCTGATCGACCAGGTCAACTTCCTGTCCAAAGACGAGATCCGCGACAACGCCATTCGCCGCCGCAAGGGCGCTGGCGAGACCGCCTCGGAAATGACCAAGCCCTTCAAGCAGCACTGATCGCGGCGCGGACGCATTCGCCGCCGCTAGCCAAGCTGATGCGAGATGACGCATCGTCACCACGTTGACGTAAACGTCAATGC
>NZ_RZOI01000303.1:0-6737 GCF_004022645.1 Mesorhizobium sp. M4A.F.Ca.ET.020.02.1.1
CGCGCGCTCGATCATGGCGATCGCGCCGGTACCGATCTGCAGCCGCTCCTGCGGCAGTTGCTGCATCAGCTGGACGAAGCCCTTGCCTTCCTCATGGCCGAGCAGGTTCGAGGTCGGCACGCGCACGTCGTTGAAAAACAGTTCGGAGGTATCGTTGGCCTTCAGGCCGATCTTGTCGAGGTTGCGGCCGCGCTGAAAACCTTCGACCTCGTCGGTCTCGACGACGATCAGCGAAGTGCCCTTGGCGCCCTTTTCCGGGTCGGTCTTGGTGACGACGATGATCAGGTTGGCGAGCTGGCCATTGGTGATGAAGGTCTTGGAGCCGCTGATCTTGTAGTGGTTGCCGTCCTTCTCGGCGCGCGTCTTGACGCCTTGCAGGTCGGAGCCGGCGCCGGGCTCGGTCATGGCGATGGCGCCGATCAGCTCGCCGGTCGCGAGCTTGGGCAGCCACTTCTTCTTCTGCTCCTCGGAGCCGTAATGGAGGATGTAGGGGGCGACGATCGAATTGTGCAGACCGATGCCGAAGCCGTCGACGCCGACATGGCCGATCGCCTCGATGATGGCGCTCTCATGCGCGAAGGTGCCGCCCGAGCCGCCATATTCCTCCGGCATCGAGGCGCAGAGCAGGCCGGCCGCGCCTGCCTTCAGCCAGCTCTCGCGGTCGACCATCTCGTTCTTCTCGAACTCGTCATAGCGCGGCGCGATCTCTTCAGACATGAAGCGCGACGCCATGTCGTAGAGCATTGCGACCTCGTCCGCCGCCCAGGCGGGTTTTGGCAAGCCAAGAATTTCGGCTGGATTTGTCATGCCATTTCCTCCGTGGCGCTGGCGTCCCCCTCCCCCTTGAGGGGAAGGTGGCCGCGAAGCGGTCGGGAGGGGTCGCCGGCGACACGCTCAGCCTCACCTTTGACAAACTGCGCAACATGCCAGGCGCTATTGATAACATCCGGCTCGTCAATCCTAAGCACGACGTAGCCAAGCGACTGCAAATAAGCGTCGCGGTTCAAATCATGACGCTTGCCAGCCTCGGTTTCATGCAGGTCGCCGTCGACCTCCACAATGAGTTTGACCGACGGGCAGACGAAATCGACAATGTACGGGCCGATCGGCGATTGCCGCCTGAACTTCAAACTGTCAGCCATCAGCTCCCGCAATTCGTACCATAGCAAAGACTCCGCCTTCGTCGCATGGAGACGAAGCGAGCGTGCCTTCTGCCGCATTTCGAAACTCACCCGCGTCCGCGGCATTGCGATAGTCCTCCTCCCAGTGCGCATCTGTCAGAATTGGCGTCGAGCTCGTCGCGGGCGACCCCTCCCGACCCTTCGGGCCACCCTCCCCTCAAGGGGGAGGGGGACGCCGAGCATTTCTAGAACGCTTCCGCCGACAGCGCCATTAGCGCGTCCGCGCCACTGGAAATGCGGGCAAGCCGCGTCGCCGTCTCCGGCATGATCCGCTCCATGAAGAAGCGCGCCGTCACCAGCTTGTTGTCATAGAAGGCCGAGGAGCCGTTGGCGCCATCGGCGAGCTTCGCGCCGGCGGCCTTCGCCATCTGCGCCCACATGTAGCCCAACGCCACCAGGCCGAAGAGGTGCATGTAGTCGGTCGAGGCGGCGCCCGCATTGTCGGGCTTGGCCATGGCGTTCTGCAGCAGCCACATGGTCGCCGCCTGCAGGTCGTTGAGGCCCTTCTTCAGCGCCTTGGTGAAGGGCGCCAACTTCTCGTCGGCACGGTTCTCCTCGCAGAACTCGCCGACCTCCTTGAAGAAAGCCTGTACGCCGCGGCCACCGTTCTGCGCCAGCTTGCGGCCGACCAGGTCGAGCGCCTGGATGCCGTTGGCGCCCTCATAGATCATGGCGATGCGGGCATCGCGCACGAACTGGCTCATGCCGTGCTCTTCGATATAGCCATGGCCGCCGAACACCTGCTGCGCCATCACCGCGTGGTCGAAGCCCTTGTCGGTGAGCACGCCCTTGACCACGGGCGTCAGCAGGCCGGTGTAGTCGTCGGCCGCCCGGCGATCGTTGTCGTCACCGGCGCGGTGCGCGACGTCCGACTTGATCGCGGTCCACAGCGCCAGCGCGCGGCCGGCCTCGTTATACGCCTTCATGGTCATCAGCGAGCGGCGGATGTCGGGATGGACGATGATTGGATCGGCCTTCTTGTCCGGCGCCTTGGCACCCGACAGCGACCGGCCCTGCAAGCGGTCCTTGGCGTAGGAGACGGCGTTCTGGTAGGCGATCTCCGACAGCGACAGCCCCTGCAGGCCGACGCCGAGGCGGGCCTCGTTCATCATCGTGAACATTGCCTTCAGGCCGCCATTGGCCTCGCCGAGCAGCGTGCCTTCGGCCTCGTCATAATTCATGACGCAGGTCGAATTGCCGTGGATGCCCATCTTCTCCTCGATCGAGCCGCAAGAGACGGCGTTTCTTTCACCTGGCTTGCCCGAGGCGTCGAGCTTGAGCTTCGGCACAATGAACAGCGAGATGCCCTTGACGCCTTCCGGCGCACCCTCGATGCGGGCCAGCACCAGGTGGACGATGTTGTCCGCCATGTCGTGCTCGCCGGCGGAGATGAATATCTTCTGACCGGAAATCTTGTAGGTGCCATTGCCGTTCGACACGGCCTTGGTGCGCAGCAGGCCAAGATCCGTGCCGCAATGCGGCTCGGTGAGGTTCATGGTGCCGGTCCATGCGCCCTCGACCAGCTTTGGCAGCCAGGTCGCCTTCTGCTCGTCGGTGCCGTGGGTGATGATGGCGGCGATCGCGCCTTGCGTCAGGCCCGGATACATCATCAGCGACATGTTGGCCGAGACCATATATTCGGAAACCGCCGTGTGGACCGTGTAGGGCAGGCCCTGGCCGCCGAACTCGGCAGGCGCGGCGAGCCCCATCCAACCGCCCTCGCGATACTGGTCGAAAGCCTCCTTGAAGCCCTTGGGCGTCGTCACCGAGCCGTCATCATGGCGCACGCAGCCTTCCATGTCGCCGACACGGTTGAGCGGATGCATGATGTTCTCAGCGAGCTTGGCGCCCTCGGCGAGGATCGCCTCGAGGACCTCGGGCGTCGCGTCGGAGAAGCCGGGAAGATTGGAATAGCGCTGATAGCCCAACACGTCGTTGAGCACGAACAGCGTGTCCTGGATCGGCGCCCTGTAGATCGTCATGCCTTCCTCCACCCTTGCGGTCTGGCCCTGCCAGCAAGTTCTCGATCAAAGCGCAGATCGGAGGCTGAGCCAATGTCGACGCCCCTAGCAAAAATTGACGTTTGCGTAAACGTCAATCTTGTCGCAGACGCAAAATTTTCGGTGAGCTGACGCATGGCCGCCAAAAGAAAAGAGCCGCCCGGCACAGGCCGCGCGGCTCCTCGTCCGAGACTTTCCGCCGGAAGCCGGCGCACAGGATCAGCCGGCTGCGCTGGCCTGTGGCGGCGCGGCGCGTTGGGCAAGCATCTGGCGCACCGCCGTCATCGAGGCGCTCAACTCGTTGATGGCGTCGTCGATCAGCGCCCGCTGCTTCTGCAGGCGAGCGAGCTGCTTCTCGGACTTGTCGAGCGCCAGTCGCAGCTGCTTGGTGTTGGAGCCGGTCGGATCGTAGAGATCCATCATCTGCTTGACGTCGCGCAGCGAGAACCCGACCTTGCGGCCCAGCAGGATCAGCTTCAGCCGGGCCTTGTCGCGGCGTGTGTAGAGACGGGTCGAACCGTCGCGCTTCGGGTTGAGCAGGCCCTTGTCCTCATAGAAACGTAGCGTGCGCAGCGTCACGCCATATTTCTTGGCCATTTCGCCGATGCGGACAAGTTCCTCGCCGGTTTCAGTCGATATGTCATTGGTGTTGGCCGCGGCTTCGCCGGCCGAAACAAGCTTCATGGTCACTGGCTTTCCCCGTCTGGTGGCGCCGCGGTCCCGGACCTTGCGTCGCCTGAGTGGAAGCGGGGGCGTGCTTCCAGTCGTGGTTTCAACGAAAAATCGCAAAAGGGGGATCTGCACACCTCTTACGTTTACGTCAATTCTATACCGAGTGCCGGCTCATGACGCAAGGGTGTTCTAGGCTAAGAAACGTTATGCCGCACCCGTTGGCGCACGAGCCGGAAGCCCAGAACGATTTTTGCGGCGGCGACCGCAGTGGAAAGGATCATGCGCAAGTTCTTAAGCTTGGTTAACGCGTTGTTTACCACGTTGGGTGAAATGTGCGCATGTCGGTCACCCGTGTTTATCCTGTAGCGAATTTTTCACGGTTTTCGAAGCGCGGGCGAAACGCCCGGGAGGCTAGCCCTCCGCCGCGGCAGAACCGCACGGTCGCCTTCGTCCCGGCGAGACTTTGGGGAATCCGGTCACGAGCCGGCAATTCTGAACACGGGCGCATCGATGAACAGCAAGCGGTCCTATCTCGATACACTCAATGCCGGCAGGCAGCGCAGGCCGCACACCACGCTCGAGCAGTTGAACCGCTCCCTGGAAACGCTGGAGCAGCGGCTGGAGCGGACGCGCGAGGACACGGCCGAGCGCCTCGACCCTCGCCGCCAGCCGGAACCGCGCTACGCCAGCGCCCAGCCTTACAGCCAGCCGCCGCGCTGGTACGAGGATCCGCAGCCGACGCCGCGACCAAAGACGCCGGCGCCGGCCGCGCCCGCGTTCGAGCAGAACTATCAGGCGATCGCCCGCGACATCGACCGCGTGCGCGGCCAGGAGGACAGCGTCGCCGTGGTCGGCAAGATCGCCGGCGAGCTGCGCGGCCTGCGCGAGGAATTGCGCCATCAGATGACCGCCGGCCTCAAGCGCGAGTTCGACGCGCTGCGCAACGACATCGAGCGCGCCTTCCAGGCGAATGGCCAGGCGGACAAGGGCAGCGCCGAGCTCGGCCTCGAATTCGAGCGGCTGTCCGGCGCCATCCAGACGCTGGCTGAGAAGAGCGACGACAGGAGCGTCAACCTGCTCAGGCTCGAGATGGAGCAGGTCAAGGGCGCGCTGGACACGCTGGCGCGCGAGGAAAGCGTGCGGGCGGTCGATCGCCGATGGGACGACTTCGACCGCCGCTGGAGCGCCTTCGAGGACCGTGTCGACGCCGACCAGCGCAAGCGCTCCGACAATCCAGGCCTTTCGGCGTTGACCGACCGGCTCGAGCAGATCAGCAATGCCGTAAACAACCTGCCGGAATCGCTGTCGCTGCGCTCACTGGAGGAAAAGGTGCGCACGCTTGCCGGCGCCGTCGACCAGTTCGCCAGCCAGCAGAGCAATCGAGGCAGCGACACGTTCGGCATGATCGACGAGCGGCTGGACGAGATCTCCCGCGCCATCGTCGCCTCGACCGTTGCCGCGCAGGCCAATGCCTTCGACCCGGAACCCTTCGAGCGCATCGAGAAGCGGATCGCCTCGCTGGCGCAGCAGATCGAGGAAGTGACCCAGGCCCAGCCCGGTCGAGAGGTTATGGACCGGCTCAACCTTCTGTCGAGCCGCGTCGACGAGCTGGCCGGCCGCGCCAACCTGCCGGAGCAGGCCATGGAACGGCTCGGCAGGCAAATCGCGCTGATCGCCGACAAAATCGACCACGCGCCAGCCATGCCCGATGCCGATTATATTTTCCAGGGACTTGAACAGCGCTTCGACGCGCTGTCGGGGATGATGGAACGCCGGCAGGGTGATGCGATCGAACAGGGCAACATGCTGTTTCGCGATCTCGAGCGGCGGCTGGACGAGGTTGCCGACAGGCTCGACCAGCACATGCCGCAGGCCGACAGCGCCGGCATCATGGATGCCATCGACGCCCGCTTCACCGCGCTCGCCAAGCGCCTGGAGACGCGGGTCCCCGATCCCGCCAACGAAGCGGCGATCCGTGGCCTGGAAAGCCGGCTGGAAGACATATCAAGCCGGCTTGAAACATCGGCCGCTCAGGTCGCCGGCATCGACCCGGCGCTGATCCGCAGCCTGGAGGCGCAGGTCGCCGGGCTTTCGGCGCATCTCACCAGGCCCGGCACGCCGCTGCCGGAATTCGAGGACATCAGCCCGCGCCTCAACGAGATCGAGAAGTCGCTGGCCGGAACACGCGATACCATCCTCAGCGCGGCGCGCGAGGCGGCCGAGAGCGCGGTGCGTTCGATGGCCGATACGAGCGCCAATACAGCGGCGGTCAGCGGCCTTGCGCAGGACCTGAAGACGCTCGAAGCCCTGACGCGCCGTTCCGACGAACGCAATTCGCGCACCTTCGAGGCCATCCACGACACGCTGCTCAAGATCGTCGACCGGCTGGGTTCGCTGGAGACCAGCGAGCCTGTGGAAGCCGTCAGCGAACTCATCGACCCGCAGCCGGCGAGTAAGCGCGGGAGCCGCGGCTCCAAGATAGCGGTGCAGGATGCGCCGTCGATGGATATCGACCAGCCGCTGCCGCTGGCCGCGGACATCGCCGATCTCGACACCCGTGCCGCCGCCATCCTGCGCAACGAACCGGTTGCGCGCGACGAGCCGGCGCCACGTTCGCCGGCTGAAGCGGCGGCGGCCGCCGCCATGGCGGCGCTCGGTTCGGACACGATCGCCGAAAAGGGCGAGAAGGCCGGCAAGAAGTCGATGTTCGGCGGACTGGCGCGCGCCTTCAGGGGCAAGAAGCAGGCGGATACGCCGCCGCTCGCCGGTTCGGCGCCTGAGGTCGACGCCCCAAGCGTCGACATCGACCAGCCGCTCGACCCGAAACTTGCCAACCGGCCGCTGGAGCCAGGCTCGGGCGCACCAGACCTCAGCGCCATCATGA
>NZ_RZOI01000304.1:0-6690 GCF_004022645.1 Mesorhizobium sp. M4A.F.Ca.ET.020.02.1.1
GTCTGGAATGGCTCTAAAAGATATTTCTTGAGATTTGAAGTCATCTTTTATAAGCCGCCTCTGACAATCCACCTAAGAGAGGGCGTGATGACTTTTGGAAGGATCGCGACGGGGATGATGGCGGCCGCTATCGTTGCCCTGCTGACGCTGGCCGCAAGGGCGGAGATGGTGAAAGTGACTGACGTCACCGGCCGAGAGATCGAGGTGAACGTTCCGGTCGAGAGGGTCATCCTGGGCGAAGGCCGGCAGGTCTATCTCGTCGCGGCGCTCGACGCCGAGGACCCGTTCAAGCGCATCGTCGGCTGGCGCGAGGATTTCAGCCAGGCGGATCCAGACAACTACGCCGCCTACCTCGAGAAATTCCCCAGGATGGCAGAGATTCCCACCTTCGGTGGCTTCAAGGACGGCACCTTCGATGTCGAGCAGGCCGTCTCGCTTAAGCCAGATGTCATCCTGATGAACATCGAGTCGAAGCAGGCGACCGAGGACGCCAAGTATATCGAGAAGCTCGCCTCCGCCGGCATTCCGCTCGTCTATGTCGATTTCCGCGAGCGCCCCTTCATCAACACCGAGCCCAGCATGCGCCTCTTCGGCAAGCTGTTCGGCAAAGAGGAGCGCGCCGAGGAGTTCATCGCCTTTCGCGCCGCCGAGATCGCCCGCGTCACCGACGTGATTGAGAAAGCCAAGCCGGCAAGGCCCAAGGTCTTTATCGAGCGTGCCGGTGGCTATTCGGAAGACTGCTGCATGAGCTTCGGCGATGACAATTTCGGCAAGTTCGTCGAGATGGCGGGCGGCGACAACATCGCTATGGACATCATTCCGGGCACGTTCGGCACGCTCAATCCCGAACAGATCATCGCCTCGAACCCGGATCAGATCATCGTCACTGGCGGCTGGTGGGAAGCCTATGTGCCGGGCGGCGCCTGGGTCGGTGTCGGCCCCGGCCGCGACGAGGCCGAGGCGCTGCGCAAGCTGAAGGCGCTGACCGAACGGCCGGCGCTGACTGGCGTGAAGGCCGTCGAGAACGGTCAGGTGCATGCCATCTGGCATCAGTTCTACAACAGCCCCTATCAGTTCGTCGCCATCCAGCAAATGGCGAAGTGGCTGCATCCGGATCTTTTCGCCGACCTCGACCCCGAAGCGACCTTCAGGGTGCTGCACGAGAAGTTCCTGCCGGTCGCCTACAGGCCGGGCCACTGGGTCTCGCTGACCGATGTCGATTGAGACGACGGCCGCCGGCGCCGCGGTCGATCGCACCGAGGGACGAGGGCGTTATCGCGCCCTCGTCTGGCGACGGCAGATCATTCTCGCCGGCCTTTGCGCCGCCCTGCTCTTGAGCCTCTGCGTCGACCTTGCGGTCGGTCCAGCTCGCTATGGGCTCGGTGAGGTCGTGCGGGCGCTTCTTGCTCCTGATACGGTGCCGCAGCAGGTGCGCGTGGTGCTCTGGGAAATCCGCATGCCGGTGGCGCTGATGGCCATCGTCGTGGGAGCGGCGCTCGCCGTGGCCGGCGCGCAGATGCAGACAATCCTCAACAACCCGCTGGCGAGCCCCTTCACGCTCGGTATATCAGCCGCCGCGAGTTTCGGCGCAGCACTTGCACTGGCCTTCGGCGTGAGGCTCATCCCCGCCGCGGTCGAATATGTCGTGCCGATCAACGCCTTCGTGATGGCGATGCTGGCGGCGTTCCTCATTCACATGCTGAGCGTCAAGCGCGGCGTCAGCGTGGAGACCATCGTGCTGCTCGGCATCGCGCTGGTCTTCACCTTCAACGCGCTGCTCGCGCTCGTCCAGTTTTTCGCATCGGCGGAAGCGCTGGCGGCAGTCGTCTTCTGGACCATGGGTAGCCTCACCAAGGCCACCTGGCCCAAGCTCGCCGTCACTACATTCATTCTCCTCGCAGTTTTGCCCATTTTCGCGCGGCGCGCCTGGGCGCTGACGGCGCTGCGGCTGGGCGAAGACAAGGCAGCCAGCTTTGGCGTCAAGGTCGGTCGCTTGCGGCTGGAGACGCTGATGCTGGTGACTCTTCTCGCCGCCATCCCCGTCGCCTTCGTCGGCACCATCGGCTTCATCGGCCTCGTTGGTCCGCATATCGCACGGATGGTCATCGGGGAGGACCAGCGCTTCTTCCTGCCCGCGTCGGCCCTGTCGGGCGCGCTGATCCTGTCGGCGAGCTCCGTGGTCAGCAAGTCGCTCATCCCCGGGACAGTCTTCCCGATCGGCATTGTCACCTCGCTCATCGGCATTCCGTTCTTCATCTCGCTCATCCTGTCCAGCGCGAGGCGCTCATGGTGACGATCCAGCTCGACGCGCTCGGCGCGCGCTACGGCAAGAGTCTTCGGCTTCGGGATGTGACCACACCTGCGTTCGAGGGCGGCGACATCGTGGCCGTGATCGGCCCGAACGCGGCCGGCAAGTCGACGCTCTTCAGGCGCATCTCCGGGCTTCTGCACGGACCGGGCCAGGTGCATGTCGACGGTGCGTCCCGGGGGCGGAATGCCATCTGCTACATGCCGCAGGACACCTCCGCCAATGCGGTGCTCACCGTCTATGAGTCGGCGCTGCTCGCCCGCAAGCAGGGAATGGGCTGGTCTGTGGGCGACGATGATCTGGCTTGCATCGACGAGACTCTGGCGGCGCTCGGCATCGCCGACATCGCTTTCCGCAATGTGGGCGAGCTTTCCGGCGGCCAGCGGCAGCTCGCCAGCCTGGCGCAGACGCTGGTGCGCGAGCCGGAAATCCTGCTGATGGACGAACCGACATCGGCACTCGATTTGTCGCGGCAGGTGGAGGTGCTCGGCCTCATGCGGGAACTTGCCCGGGCGCGAGGCATGGTCGTGCTGATCGCCCTGCACGACCTCAATCACGCCCTGCGCTTCAGCGATCAGGCGATGGTCATCGCGGATGGCCGGCTGGTCGCATGCGGGCCGTCGCCGGACATCATCACATCCGATCTGCTCCGGGATATTTATCACGTCGACGCGCGCGTCGAGCCGTGCTCGCGCGGCATCGGCCACGTCATCGTGGATGGCGTGGCGGATGGGCGTCGGACGGTCGTTATGTCGGCAGCGGAAACTGAATCCGGGATCCGGAGGAGATTCGAAGCGGCAGCCGTTCCGGCCGCATGACGGCAACCGCATTACGCCGCTTGCAGCGAACAGGTCGCCGTCACCTGCCCCTATTCGGCCACTGGCTCAGCAACTCGATGGCCCGTCGGTTGCGCCGCCAAGCAGCCTGACGTTGAGCCGGCCGCCGGTGAACAGCATGTCGTCCAGGGCCTCGGCCAGATCCTCGGGGGTCACCACCTCTCCGTCGCCACGCATGATGCTGGTCTGCGCGGTACGGCGCATGAGCTCCTTGATGAACGCCGCGCTGACCCCCTTCGTCCGCGCCACAGCTTCGCTCACGATCTTATCGGAAAGTTTCAGCCCGCCGCCATAGAGGCGCACCAGCTTCTCCCGGCAGTCGTCGTCCGGCAGCGGCACCTCGATGGCTTGGTCGATACGTCCCGGCCGCCCGGTGAGAGCGCCTTCAAGTTGCTCGGGCCGGTTGGTGGTCAGGATGAACAGGATGTCGGCATTGTCCTTCAAACCGTCCATCTCGTTGAGCAGGGTGTTGAGGAGCGCTTCCTCGCATGGACCTCCCATGCTCTCGCGGTCGCGGGCAATCAGGTCCACGTCCTCGATCACGACCGTAGCCGGCTGTAGCAGGCGCGCCAGGGTCATGTATTGCGACAACAGGCCCATCTGGTCGGCCGTTATGATCAGTGTCGTGTGGCCAGGGAGATTGGCGGCGAGGTGACGTATGGTGTGCGTCTTGCCGGTGCCCGGCGGGCCGTAAAGCAAGATGCCCTTGCGCGTCGATTGCCCAAGCCGTCGCAGCGCCTCCCGGCTCTCGATGAACCGGATCACGTTGCGGTCGAGAAGCTTCAAAGTCCGTTCCGGCAGGATGATCGCGTCGCGCTGCACCTGCGGCAAGCGATGGACCATCACTCCCTTGGAGCGGCCGCGATAGTCACCTTCCGACTCGAGCGAGAGAACCTTGCCGCGGTAGGATCGCGCAGCATTGATCGCGGCCTCCAGTTGGGAGAAGCAACGGTCCACAAGGGCAACGCCATCCTCGCCGGCCGGCACCGCGATCTCGACGCAGGTTCCGGCCTCGTGACCATACTCACGGTGAAAGGACAGCACGACCGCGTAGTGCAGGTCTCCATCCCGATTGAGCCACAAGCCATTGTTGAGGCACTTGATCGGATCGCTCTCGCCGATATCGACGTCCTGGTACTGCGCTGCCGAGATGGTGACGGCGAACTGACCTTCCTTCGTCAACGCGGCAAAGGTCAGCGTCTCGTAGCGATGTTGCTCGTAGAGACCGAAGAAGCGAACCGGCGAGGCCGAGAACAGCTTGTCGAGCGCCACCTGCACGTCGGCGCGCATGTGGCCGGGAAACTGGCGGGAGGTCGCGATGATCTCGTCATGCGCCAGTCCGTCGAAATGCCAGGCGATCGCTTCATGGGCATACTTGAACTTTTTGTTGCGCGGAGCCTGTGCGGCATGGCCGGCCGTGGCCGCGCCTTCAGTTTCGCCGGGAGCGGCGGTGATGCGAAGCGGGTGACCGGCAGCCTTGATGCGCTGCTGCGCGGTGTCCAGCATCGCCTTCGCCACCGCGAAAGGGTAGCTGCCGCACACTGCCTTTCCCTGCTGCGCCACCGTCGCGGTCAAGGCCTCGGCCTCTGCCTCCGATCGATCGAAGACCGAGCGAACGAGATTGACGACAAACTCCCATGGGGTCTGATCGTCATTGTGAATGACAAGCTGCAGATCGATTGTCTCGGCGGGCGTATCGCGCAAGGTAACGGCTCGCTTCCCAGCTTGCTGCAGATCAACACTATATGCGTCAGGTTGCACGAATTGTTAACAACTTAAAGAGGACCGCTAAGAGCAACTGCCTGCCGCTGGGGATGTCGTCAGGCGGAGCGCTTAGCATTTGTATTCTGAGTTCGGGATGTTGCGCGCAGAGCAGGCGGTCAGCGGCATTGATTACTTGAATTCAAACAGTTCAATCAGGTTGCCCGATGGGTCTTTCAGAAGCCTGGCTCGACCGGCTCCCGCCTCGCTGATTTCGCCCCTGAATTCGGCCCCATCGGCATCCAACCGGCTGATGAGCCCATCCAAGTCCTTCGTGACAGCCATGAACCGGTTCCAGCCGCCAGGCTCCGGATTGCCGCCGGCAGTGCCTCCGCTGCCCGCTCCCGGGGCGCTCAAATAGAGCGTCAGGTCATCACGAACAAGCGCTGCGAACTTGCCGGGATTGTGCATGTTCACCGAGAACTCGAGTCTGTCGCGATAGAACTCGACCGATCTATCCACGTCCGTCACGATGTACCGGATGGAGGCCATTGCGCGAGCTCCGTCTTGACCGCACAGCTTTACTTGCAAACGCGCGGATCTGCGTGGCGTTCCAACAGCACCCCGAACAGCCTGACATCGAGTTAACGGCGATCAGCGCACAAGACAGGGGCATGGACGATCTGCGCTCACCTTTCTTGACCGTCTCTCGAACTCCTGCGTGTCAGTTGACATATATTCAAGATAGATATATGTAACTTGCGTAATAGGCATGAGACACGTTGATGACCGAGACCGATTTCCTCAAGGATTACGACCCCAACGCATTCCAGCGGCCGTCGGTGGCGGTCGACCTCGTCCTGCTGGGGCTGCGCGACGGCCGTCCCACGGTCCTGCTGCTCAAACGCGACCAGCATCCGCATGCGGGCCGCTGGGCGTTGCCGGGCAGCTTTGTCGGCATTGACGAGTCCCTCGATGCCGCTGCCGCGCGGGTGCTGCGCGACAAGACCGCAATTGAGGGTGCTCGCCTCGAACAGCTCTACACCTTCGGCGCGGTCGATCGTGACCCGCGCATGCGCATCATCAGCGTTGCCTATCTCGTTCTGCTGACCGAGACGGCCTTCGACGCGGCCGCGCGGGCGATGCCAACTTTGCTGCCCGCCGCGATCCATGTGCCCTGGGCCGGCGAGGCCGGCGGTCCGGTCAACGTGCTGTCGCCGGACAACGAAAAGCTCACGCTCGCCTTCGACCACGCCGACATCCTGGCGATGGCGATGCTCAGGCTGCGCGGCAAGCTCGATTATTCCGACGTCGCCTTCGCGCTGCTGCCGGAACTGTTCACGCTGCGGCAGCTCCAGGATGTGCACGAGGCAATTCTGGGTACCGCGCTCAACAAGCCGGCCTTTCGCCGGCGGCTGCTCGACAAGGGCTGGTTGGCGGCGACCGGCGCCTATGAGGCGGGCACCGCCTACCGACCGGCAGAACTTTACCGTTTCCAGCGTCCGTAACCGATTGAGGGAGAGACTACCATGGCCACCATCCGCAACTTCGGCTTCATCGCCCAGCTCCGCAGCGAGGCAAGCAGCCACGTCATCCGCTATCGCGATGGTCGCGTGAAGCAGAGCGGCCGCGGCCTGGTGTTCTGGTTCGCGCCGGAAACCGCCAGCATTGCCGAAGTGCCGATGGACGACCGCGAGATGACACTGTTCGTCAAGGGCCGCAGCCAGGATTTCCAGACCGTGGCCGTGCAGGGCACGATCGGCTGGCATGTCGTTGATCCCGGGCGGCTGGCGGAGCGCGTCGATTTCAGCATCAATCTGAGGACCGGCAAGCCGCAGGGCGAGC
>NZ_RZOI01000305.1:0-6674 GCF_004022645.1 Mesorhizobium sp. M4A.F.Ca.ET.020.02.1.1
CCGGAACCTGGGTCGGATCGGCCTTGAGCGCGGCGACGAAATCGGCGGCGGTCTTGAACGGCGATGCCGCAGGCACCACCAGCGCCTCGAACTCGCCGGTCAGGCGGGCGATCGGCGTCACTTCGGTCAGGTTGTTCGCGGACTTGTTGGCGATGATGGCGCCGACCATGACCATGCCGGCCACCATCAGTGAATTGCCCTTGCCCTTCCACTGATTGACGAATTGCGGCAGGCCGACCGTGCCGCCGGCACCGCCGACATTGGTGATCTGCGAGCCGGAGATCAGCTTTTCAGAACGCAGCACCTGGTCGATCGTGCGGGCCGTCTGGTCCCAGCCGCCTCCAGGCGCGGCGGGAACGAAGATCTGGAGTTGCGGCGCGTCCTGTGCGAAGGCGGGTGTGAAGTGCAATGCCGCGATGCCGGCCGCGGTGCTCGTCAAGAATCTGCGTCTGTTCAGCATGGGACTCCTCCAAATCACGACACCTCCTCCGGTGCCTGCCAAAGACGTGGCCTGAATTCAGACCCGCCTTCGAGTTCAAGCATTTGTGACTGCGTTCTGTCAACGGGAATGGCATTCTACTAGACAGAACGATTTTGCCACGACAAAATCGCATCATCCAGGCTTGGCCTGGACGGGGCGACCAACATGAAATCATCATCGGGATGAAAAATACACCTGCCAGCCCGACTTCCACCGAAGGCGTTGCCGCTCTCGACCGCGCCATCGCCATTCTCGACGCATTCACGCCCGCCGATCGCTCGCTCGGCCTGGCCGAGATCGCGACCCGCACCGGCCTTTACAAGAGCACGATACTGAGGCTGGCCAACTCGCTGATGCGCGGCCAATTGCTGGAACGGCTTGACGACGGGCGTTATCGCATCGGACCGGCCACCTTCAGGCTTGGCGCGCTCTACCAGCGCTCGGTGGTGGCGATGGATGTCCTGCTGCCGATCATGCGAGATCTGTCGGAGCGGAGTTGGGAAAGCGTCGCCTTCTATGTCCGCTCCGGCGATGTCCGCACCTGCCTTTACCGCGTCGAATCCAAGCATCCGATCCGCTACACCATCCGCGAGGGCGACGTGCTGCCCTTGCTGGCGGGTTCCGGCGGCCGTGTACTCGCCGCGTTCTCCGGCGAGCAGGGCGAGCCCTACGATACCATCCGCGCGGACTATCACCATTTGTCGGTGGGCGACCGCGATCCCGAGACGGCTGGCGTCTCGGCGCCTGTTTTTGGACCCGGCCGGACTCTTCTCGGCGCACTCACCCTTGCCGGCCCAAGAACGCGCGTGGACGCAGCCTTTCTGCGCCGCATGACCGCGCCCTTGCTCGAGGCGGCGGCTCGCGCCACCCGCGCCTTCGGCGAAGACGCCTCGATGCTCGAACGAGCAAGTTTGAAAGCCGTTCATCGCCGATAAGGCACTGGAAACTCTTTGAACTTTGTTTCCATGACTTGGTCCCGATTTGTCAGGCTTTCGAGCGCCGGCAAATTGGAAGCAGTCGAACTGAAATAGTATTTGCCTAAAATCCTATCCTATACCCTTGCGAAAGCAACATGTGGAAGAAGACAGGCTGTCTCGAGTAAAAATACTCGGCAAGTTTATTGGCTGTTAAGGCCGACATGCTACTCGGGCTGTTGTCGCATGACGAGCAGCGACATGAGGGAGAGAGGTTTCGCCTGGCCTGCAATTGCCTCGGTCAGGCCCAGCGGGTTCACGGGGGCCATGGCAATTTCCATGGAAGCTTGATGAGGCTGTCACCGGCGCTTTCCAGCCCACGTCTTGTCGGCTTGGTCTGGCCATTCATCCTCGTGGTCCTTGTCCAGGCTCTGGTCGCCGGCGGCAGCCTCTATACGCTTTCGGCGGTTCGCGCCTATGTCGGCGGCGAAAGCCATTGGTCGAAAGGACAGAAAGAGGCCATCTATTTCCTCAGCCTCTATGCCGATACCGGCAAGACGGATTTCTTCAACGAGTATCGCACCGCAATTGCCGTTCCGCTGGCCGATCATGCGGCGCGGCTGGCACTTGAGCAGGCCGAGCCCGACACCGAGGCGGCGCGCGCCGGTTTCGTGCAGGGTGGAAATCACGCCGACGACGTCGCGGGAATGATCTGGTTGTTCCGAAATTTTCGCTGGTTCAGCTACCTCGACGTCGCCATTCAGCGCTGGGCGGCTGCAGACGACATGATCCTGGCGCTCGACGAGTTGGGCGAGACAATCCACCGGAAGGTCGCGGAAGGACGGGTATCGTCGGACCAGGTCGGCGCCTGGAAGGCAGAGATCCACCGGCTCAACGATGAGATCGGCCCTCTGTCCAAGGCGTTCTCTGACAGCCTGGGAGAGGGTTCGCGTTTCATCAACATTGCATTGACGCTGGCCAATCTCGCCACAGCCGCTCTGCTCATCCTGCTAGCAGTGTGGCGCACGCGCAAACTCCTGGCGCAACGCCAGGCTTTCCAGAACGCGCTCAATGCCGAGCGCGAACGGGCCCAGATCACGCTTGCTTCGATCGGCCAGGCCGTCATCAGCACAAATTCCGATGGGCGGCTGGATTACATGAACGCTGTCGCCGAACGCCTGCTGGCGCACACGTTCGAGCTGGCGAGAGGCAAACCGATCGCATCACTGTTCAAGCTCGTCGACAAGGACAGCGGCGTCGAGGAGACGCAATGGATCGAGCGCTTGCTGGCCGGCGAGCCGAGGCGTTCCAATGCCCGCCCGCGACTGCTGCAGCGCGCCGACGGTTCGGTCGTTCCCATTTCCCTGACTGGCGCACCGCTTTTGGTGTCCGGCGAAGTCGTCGGCGCCGTGCTCGCCTTCCACGACATGACGCGCGAACAGGACTACATCAAGCGCCTTTCATGGCAAGCATCGCACGACGAACTGACGGGGCTTGCAAATCGCCGCGACTTCGAGAGCCGCCTGCAGAAGGCCATCCAGGATTTGCACCATCGACCCGGGCAGCATGCCCTGATGTATCTGGATCTCGACCAGTTCAAGCTGGTCAACGACACATGCGGCCACGCCGCCGGCGACCAGCTGCTGCGTCAGGTCTCCATTTTGCTCGGCAATGATCTCCGGCCGGGCGACATTCTGGCGCGACTGGGCGGCGACGAATTCGGCGTCCTCCTCCTCGATTGCAGCCTGGATCTCGCCGCCGACATTGCCGAACGGATGCGCGCGACCGTTCAAGACCTGCATTTCTCATGGACCGGAAGACCGTTCGCCATCAGCGTCAGCATCGGCATGGTCCAGATTGTGGATGCCAAAGTCACGCTTGAAGAAACCCTGCAGGCCGCCGATGTCGCCTGCTACATGGCCAAGGAAAAGGGCCGCAATCGGGTTCAGCTGCATAGCGACAGCGACACGGCCCTGCGGGAACGGTTCACGGAAATGGCCTGGGTGCAGCGTCTGCACGCCGCGCTGGAGGAAAACCGCTTCAGGCTCTATTGCCAGGAGATATGGCCGCTCAGCGCCGCCGCGGCGGAAGGCGGGGCGCATCTCGAAATCCTGCTGCGGCTGACGGACGAGGATGGTTCCATTGTCTCGCCGGCCAGCTTCATTCCGGCAGCCGAGCGCTACGGGCTGATGCCGTCGATCGACCGCTGGGTCGTGCGCGGCACCTTCGCCGTTCTGGCCGCGCGCCTTGCCGATCCAGCGGCCGCTCCGATCGCCACCTGCGCCATCAATCTGTCCGGGGCGAGCTTCGGCGACGAGACGTTTCTCGACTTCCTGCGCGAGCAGTTCGAGATCAGCGGCATCCCGCCGAAGCTCATCTGCCTCGAGATCACCGAGACCAGCGCCATCGCCGACCTCGCCAACGCCATGCGCTTCATTGCCCAGTTGCGCGAGCTGGGCTGCCGTTTCGCTCTCGACGATTTCGGCTCCGGCATGTCGTCCTTCGCCTATCTGAAGCACTTGCCCGTCGACTATCTGAAAATCGATGGCAGCTTCGTCAAGGACATGCTGGAGGATCGCATCGACCGTGCCATGGTCGAGATGATCCATCATATCGGCAAGGTGATGGGCAAGCGCACCATTGCCGAGTTCGTTGAAAGCGAGAGCATCGTCACGGCCTTGAAATCGATCGGCGTCGACTATGCCCAGGGCTATGCGATCGCCAGGCCGCAACCGTTCGATGCACGCACGAAATTGCTAGACCCCGGCGCCGCGCCGCACGCTGATACGCAGAACGCCGTGGCGCGAAAGCTGCTCAAGGCTGGATGACGGGGCTCTACCGCCGCTCCAGCAGGATCGTCGGATTGTCGTGATAGGTGGTGCGCAGGATTTCCCTGTAGCCGCACTTGGCCGCAACATTGAGCGACGCTGTGTTTTCCGGATCGACGATGCAGACGGTTCTGGCCGGTGAGAACGTCACGTCTCCCCAGGCGAGAGCGCGCTGGACCACTTCGCTCGCCAGTCCCCGGCCATGCGCTTCCGAGGCCAGCGCCCAGCCGGCCTCCGGCACGCCATCGATCGATGGCTCGATATCGCGCTTCAAATCGTGGAAGCCAGCCTCGCCGATGAAGCGGCCGCTCGCCTTCTCCTCGATCGCCCAGAACCCATAGCCAATCAGCGACCACAGCCCGGCATGGCGCAGGAAGCGCATCCAGCTCTCCTCGCGCGTGCGCGGCTTGCCGCCGATGAAGCGGGTGACGGCGGGATCGGCCCACATGGCGACGTAGGCGTCGAAATCGTCCAGCCGGTGCGCCCGCAGGATGGTCCGCGCCGTTTCGATGACCGGCACGCCGGTTGCCTTTGGACTGCCCATGGAACTTGCCTCGCTTGAACGTCAAGAAGGCGCCTAGCAAACCTCCCGCACCGAACAAGGGCCACGGCGGTCCGGATCATCCTCCAGACCAGAACGTCCCATCACGCCAGGGCAGCTAGCTGCCCGCCGTGTCTGGGAATTCTGTCCGGCGATGCTAGTCTTAGCGGAAATCTGATTCAGCCCGCATATCATCCAACCAGAGGAAAATGCATGGATACCACCGACCTCGTGCTGGCCATCATCCATCATCTGCTGGTGTTTTCGCTGGCCGGCATCATCGGCGCCGAATTCGTGCTGCTCCGCGGCGATCTGCCCGCCGCGACGCTGAAGCGCCTTGTCGGCATCGACCGCCATTACGGCATCATCGCCGCGCTGATCGTCATCGTCGGCGCCGGCCGTGTCTTCTACGGCCTGAAGGGCTGGGAGTTCTACATCTACAACTGGATGTTCTGGGCAAAGATGACGGCCTTCGTCATCGTCGGCCTTTTGTCGATCATTCCGACCATCCGCTTCATTTCCTGGAACCGGCAGGCCGGCGCCACTCCCGGCTTTCAGGTGCCGGCGGCGGAGCTCGCCTCGGTCAAGACCTATGTCCGCGCCGAAGCCTTCATCTTCCTGCTGATCCCGGTCTTCGCGGCGGCTATGGCGCGCGGCTACGGCTCCTGAGCAATTCCGGGAAACTGCGCGGCGCGGTCTCCGTCGGGGTTGCGCACCGCTTCAAGCCTCGGCGGCAACCGTCTCCGAAAGCGGCGCGATCGGCACCAGCGGCGCCGGCATCTCGGCCGTCTTCTCCGCCGCCTTGCAGATGTCGGCGATGACGCAGGCCGGACAATCCGGCTTGCGCGCCTTGCAGACATAGCGGCCATGCAGGATCAGCCAGTGATGCGCATGGCGCATATACTCGGCCGGGATGATCTTCAGCAGCCCCTGCTCGACCTGTTCCGGCGTCTTGCCGGGCGCCAACCCGAGGCGGTTGCCGATGCGGAATATATGCGTGTCGACCGCCATCGTGTGCTGGCCGAAGGCCATGTTGAGCACGACATTAGCGGTCTTGCGCCCGACGCCCGGCAGCTTGATCAGCTGGTCGCGGTCGGCGGGCACCTTGCCGCCATGCTCGTCGATCAGCGCCTTGGACAGCGCGATCACGTTCTTGGCCTTGTTGCGCCAGAGGCCGATGGTGCGGATGTAGTCGCCGACTTTCGCTTCGCCGAGCGCCAGCATCTTCTGCGGCGAGTCGGCGACCGCAAACAGCGCCCGCGTCGCCTTGTTGACGCCGGCATCGGTGGCCTGCGCCGACAACACCACCGCCACCAGCAGCGTGAAGGCGTTGACATGCTCGAGCTCGCCCTTCGGCTCCGGTCGCTGCACCGAAAACCGCCGGAAAATCTCGCGCACCTCGGCCGGGCTGTAGAGGTGCCGTGATCGCGTCGGCCTCGGCCGCGGTTTGGCGTTCGAGCCGTCGCGCCGGCCGGGCGGCAATGCATTTTTGGCCATCGGGGATTTTTTCGTCTTGGGGCTTGCCATTCCCTTCCTATAATATCCAGGCATGAGCGACACAAACGCCTCTTTCCAGGCTGACGAGCCCTTCTTCCAGGCTGACGAGCCCTTCTTCCACGCCTTGCTGACACCGCACCGCTCGCTCGGCCGCACCGGCTTTTTCGTCCTTATGGGCGCGCTGTCCTTCGGCTGGCTGGCCACCGGCGCCTTCTTCCTGTCGCGCGGCGCCTGGCCGGTGTTCGGCTTCTTCGGGCTCGACGTGATCGCCGTCTACATCGCCTTCCGCGTCAACTACCGTGCCGCCCGCGCTCGCGAGGAAGTCTCGGTGTCGCGCACCAGCCTCGACATTCGCAAGACCGCGCCATCGGGCAGGTCGGAGGCGCACCGCTTCAATCCGTTCTGGGCGCGCT
>NZ_RZOI01000306.1:0-6670 GCF_004022645.1 Mesorhizobium sp. M4A.F.Ca.ET.020.02.1.1
CCCAAGTTCGATCCTGAGCTCAGGCTGTCGCATTGGCCCGTCGTCGCCATGAACCTGGCCGGCGCGGCGAAGTTCGCACTGCTTGTCATCGCAAGGCGGCCGGCGCCGGAGCCACTGGGCCGCGCCGAAGCGGGCGAAGCCGAGGCCAGGGCGCGATGATCCGGCCGCTGCCACCGGCGCTCTCGATGCTGCGCGGCGCGCTGGGCGGCAGGTTGATGCGCCTCTTGCCGGTCGTGGTGCTGCTTGGCCTTGCCGCCGCGGCGCTCGAAGGCCTAGGCATCGGCCTGATCATCCCGCTGCTCGGCATCATCATGGGCCATGGCGATGCGACCGGCATGGGCGGCTTCTCGGCGCTGCTGCAGAAGGTCGGCGCCGGGCTCGGCGAGCGCGAGCGGCTGGTCGTCATTTCGGCGGCGATCCTCGGCTCGATCCTGCTCAAGAACCTGCTCGGCTTCGCCAACACGGTGCTGACCGCCCATATCTACGGCAAGGCGAGCTTCGCGATCCGCAGCGCGCTGTCGGAACGGCTCCTGCGGATCGGCTATCCCTTCTTCCTGCGGCAGAGCCCCGGCCGGCTGCTCAACATCATCTCCAACGAATCCTGGCGCGCGTCCGACGCCATCCAGGCCCTGCTCGGCTCGATCGTCAGCGCCTCGGCGGCGGTCATCCTGCTCGCTTTCCTGCTGCTTCTGTCCTGGCAGATGACTCTGCTGGTGACGCTGGGGCTGGCGCTCGTCCAGCTGGCGCACGCGATGCTGTCGGCGCAGCTCAAGGCGCCGAGCCGCAGCGTCGCGGCGCGCAACAGCGCGCTTGCCTCGCAGATGCTGCATCTGGTGCATGCCGGGCGCCTGATCCGCATCTTCGGCCAGGAGGACCGCGAGCAGGCTGCGTTCGACACGGCCTCCGACGGCGTGCGGCGCGCCGCCTTCGTGCTGGCGACCCGCCAGGGCGCGCTGCCGCCGCTGACCGAGGTGCTGCATGCGCTGCTGTTCCTGGCGACGGTGATCGCCGCCTTTCTCGCCAATGTCAGCTTCCCGCTGACCGCCGCCTTCCTCATCCTGCTTTACCGGCTGCAGCCGCATATGCGCGCACTGCAGATGTCGTGGAGCCAGTTGCAGGGGCTGTCCGGATCGCTGGAGGAAGTGACCTGGCTGCTGGACCCCGCCGGCAAGCCAGCGCCACCGCTAGGCAGCTTGCCGTTTCCGGGGCTTGGGGAACGCATTGCCTTCGAGGGCGTGAGCTTCACCTATGCCAGCGAGGAGCAGCGCGCGGCGGTGCTGCACGCCGCGACATTCGACATCAAGGCGGGACGCTCGACGGCGCTGATCGGCCGCTCCGGCGCCGGCAAGACGACGATCGTCAACCTCCTGTGCCGCTTCGTCGAGCCGGATGGCGGCCAGATCCTCGTCGACGGCGCGCCGCTTGACCAGATCGATCCGTCCGGCTGGCGCCGCCACATCGCCTTGGCTAGCCAAGAGCTGGAGTTGGTCGACGGCACCATCCTCGACAACATCACCTATGGCCACGACACCGCCACGGCCGCTGACGCCGAGCGCGCGGCGCGGCTTGCCGAGGCGCATGAGTTCATCGAGCGCCTGCCGCAGGGCTACCAGACGGTCGCCGGCTATCGCGGCGTCAACCTGTCGGCCGGGCAGCGGCAGCGCATCGCGCTGGCGCGGGCTCTGGTGCGCGACCCCGACATACTGATCCTCGACGAAGCGACCAACGCGGTCGATGGGCTGTCGGAAGCGGCGATCGTGGAAACGCTGAAGTCACGTGCCGGACGGCGCACGACGCTGGTCATCAGCCATCACCACTCAACGATCTCGTTCTGCGACGACGTGGTCATCCTCGACCATGGCAGGGTGAAGAAGCAGGCGCCGTTCGCGACGCTGGCCGCGCGCAGCATGGACGAGCTCTACCAGCCGGAGTGAGGAGTTTTCCTCGCCCCCACGGTGGTGGGGGAGAGGTGGCCAAGCCTCGTCAGAACCTAAGACGCGTGCAACCGGCGGCGCGCCCGCCGGCGATGCGTGGGGTGCGCGGGATCGGCGACCACACCGGCGATCTCGACGACATTGTCCTCGCGGGTCCTGGCGGCGGTGACCCGGTGCAGGCGCTCATAGGGCAGCAGTTCCTTGATGCGGGCGTTGAGCGTGGCGACCTCGGCGCGCAGGTCCTCGCATTCCTGCTTCTGAATATCGAGCTCGATCTGCTCGGAGGCCTGCTGCAGCGAAAGCTGCGAGAGATTGGCGTTGATGGCCGAGAGGTTCATCTTGTCGGTTTCGCTCTCGCTCCGCAGCGCCGCCAGCTTCTCGTCGGCGATCTGCTTTTCGGCGAGCGCGTCGCTGGCCTGCGCCTTGAGCCTGGCGATCTCGGCCGCCGCCTCGCTCGTCTCGCTCGCGGCATGCTCCAGCCGCGCCTGCAGATCCTGGATCTCGGAACGCAGGCCGCGCATCTCCGCTTGACCGCGGGCAAGCTCGGCCTCGCGGTCGCCCTTCATGAGATTGGTCGCCTCGGCCGATTCCTGGAGCTTCGCCTGCGCGCTCTCCAGCGCCTTCTGCAGCCGCGCCTCCTCCTTCTCGCTCCGGCCGAGCGCCGCCACCAGATCGGTGACGCGGGCCGTGTCGGTGGCATGCGAGGCGGCGACCTCGTCCAGCTTGTGGCGCGCCTCGGCCTCGCGCTTCTGCGACTGGTCGAGGTCGATCGCCAGGCTGACCTGCTTTTCCCTCAGCATCTTGCATTCGCTGGCACTCCGGTTGGCCTCGACGGCCTTGGCCGAAAGCTGCTTGGCGATGTCGCCGAACTCGGCCTCGCGCCGGGCGCCGGCATTGGCCGCCTCGACGAGCTCGAGCCTCGCCGCCGCGAGCGCCGCGCGTAGCGTCTCGCGCTCCTGCACCAGGGCCGCCTCGCGCTGCTGCAGCGCCTCGAAGGCGCCGTCGCGCTCGCGCTGCCTGCGCCCCGCCTCGGCGAGTTGATCCGACAGCGCACGCTGCTCGCCGGCAAGTCCGGCATTGGTGAGTTCCATCTCGTTGGCGCGCAAGATGTCGCCGTGCAGTATGCCGAGGAATTCACGCGTCAGATGGTGCGAGGTGGCGACCTCGGAGAGCTTGCCGGAGATCTCCTCCAGATGCCCCTGCGCGTCGCGGAACAGGCCGTCGAGGGCGCCGAGCGCGGCAAGCCGGGTCTGCGTGTGCGGGGTCAGCCGTGGCGGGTGTTCGGGACTGTCCGCATCGGCCTCGGGCCGTGGGCCGTCGCCTTCCGCCGTGGGATCGGCATCCCCGGCGCTGGCGTCCTCCAATGGCAGCTCTTCATCGAGACAGGCATCGAATGCTTCCGCCAAATCCGTCTGGAGCTCCTCGAAAGCTCTGTCCACCTCATCGGCACGCTTGATCAGCTTCTTGAAGTTCATGACCGAACACCTTCTACACACACACAGTCTTGATACTTAACGAATTGCTAATGTTCCCTTCTACATCCGCCGCTTCCGCAAGGGAAGTCCCCCGATAGGACTAGCGCCTAGCGAGATTCCCGCCGCATCCGCTTTCGCGTTGCGCTCAAATCCGCGATTGACGATGGCCGAGTGGGGAAGGTGGCTCGGCGAAGCCGAGAGGGAGCGGCGCGCCGGCCCTTGAAATCGATCAGAGGGAACGCCAGCGTTGCAGGCTCCCTCACCGGCCGCTGCGCGGCCACCTCTCCCCCGCCTCTGGCGGGGGCGAGGAACTCAAATGCTGGTACCCTACCCCGCCAGCGCCAGCGGCGTGGCGCTCTTGTTGGGGATCTGGATGTCGATTTCCAGCGTCGACATGGTCTTGCCGCGCTCCATCGAGACCTGGAGGTAGTCCTGGTCGATCTGCACGTGCCTGGCAATGACCGCCATGATCTCCTCGCGCAGGACAGAGACGAGATCGGGCTGGCCGCGGCTCTGGCGCTCATAGGCGAGCAGCAGCTGCAGCCGCTCGCGCGCGACCGGCGCGCTGTTGCGCCGCTTGAAGAGGTCGAAAATGTTCATGCCGCCCTCCTTCCGAGCAGACGGTCGAGAAAGCCCTTGCGCTCGAAGGGCACCACCACCGGCAGGTCCTCGCCCTCCAGCCGCCTTGCCGCGTCGATATAGGCCTTGGCGGCGGTGTTCAGCGGGTCGGTGAGCGTCACTGGCGAGCCGAGGTTCGAGGCCCTCAGCACATCCTGGCTCTCGGGGATGATGCCGAGCAGCGGCGTGGAGAGGATCTCCAGCACGTCGTTGATGGAAAGCATTTCGCCGCGCGCGGCGCGCGCCGCGTCATAGCGCGTGACCAGCACGTGCTTGGCGATCTGATCACCCTGCTCGGCCTTCATGGTGCGGGCGTCGAGCAGACCGATGATGCGATCGGAATCGCGCACCGAGCTGACTTCCGGATTGGTGACGATGACCGCCTCGTCGGCGAAACGCATGGCGAGCTGGGCGCCGCGCTCGATACCGGCCGGGCTGTCGCAGAAGACATAGTCGAACACCGAGCGCAGCCGCTCGATCACCTCGCCGACGCCCTCCTCGGTCAGCGCATCCTTGTCGCGCGTCTGCGAGGCCGGCAGCAGGAACAGTGTCTCCACCCGCTTGTCGCGGATCAGCGCCTGCGAGAGCTTTGCCGTGCCCTGGATGACGTTGACCAGGTCGAACACGACGCGCCGCTCGGCGCCCATGATCAGGTCGAGGTTGCGCAAGCCCACATCGAAGTCGACCAGCGCCACCTTCTTGCCGGTCTTGGCAACCGCAGCGCCCAACGCCGCCGTCGACGTCGTCTTGCCGACGCCCCCCTTGCCCGAGGTGACCACCACTACCTTGCCCATGAAATGCCTCCGTTTGGCGATTGTTCTTTCGGTTGGCCGTGCCAGGCACGGTGTTGCAGGACCATCGCACGCGAAACCGGTCCCAGGCTTACGCTCGCGCCGCTCACCCCAGCGGCACCACGCACAGCACGTCGTTTTCGAGGAAGGCCTGCACCGCCTTGCCGCGCGAAACCTTCTCCATCTCCTCGGCGGTGGTGTACCAGCCGTCGACCGAGATCAGCTCGGCCTCGTTCCTGCGGCAGAAGACGCGGGCCGCAATGTTGCCGAGCGCGCCGGCCGAAGCGCGGCCGCGCAGCGTGCCATAGACATGGATGGAGCCGGCGGCGACGATCTCCGAGCCGGACGCGACCGAGCCGAGCACGATGACATCGCCATGCGCATGGAAGATCGACTGGCCGGAACGGATCGGCGTGCGTACCATCAGCGTGTCGCCGCCCGGCAGCGCGGGCTTCGCCGGCACCTTGCCGTCCTCGGCTCTTTGCTCCTCGGCCTTGCCCTCTTCGCCCTTCTTGCGGCCGGGATGCAAGAGCAGGCCGTCGGAGGTCGCCTCCTTGGCGCCGATCAGCTTCGGCGGCAGGTGCGAGCCAAGCTCGGCGCCGCCGTCCATCTCGATGGCATAGACGCGGATGCCGCGCTGGCCAAGCACGCCGACCAGCGAATCAATGGCCGCGATATCCGGCTTCAAAGTGTTCAAATCGAGCACCACCGGCCGCCCGGCAAAATAGCCCGGCGAGTTGCCTATCCAGCGGTCGAGGCTCTCCAGCCAGACATCCAGAGGCGCTTCGGGGGTGAGCGTGAAAGCGACGAAAGATCGGGCGCGAAAACGGATGGATTTGGTCTCGACAGGGGCTGCGAAGGTCACGGGAAGCGATTCCTTACTGATAGGTAAACGCTAGGAGCCGAATGGTTAACGAATGGTTAATTTTGAGGGTGAGGAGCGTTAAGAGCTGACTTGGCTAACTGTTGTGGCGGGGTGGCCACAGGCACCGTTCCACTCTGAGGGGCGGTTGGGTGGCAACCGAGGCTTTGACGCGCCCCCGATGAACGGCTGCAGCATGTGAAGTTCCTAATATACGCAGGTATGCCGCACCGGGCACAGTCTGGCCCGGCTGATCCACCCTTTTGGAAGGAGACGAGGCATGCGCATCAATCAGGCAGGCAGCAGGCGGGCAGGCAGCAAGTGGCCAGGCAGAGCAGGCGCAACGATTGGCGCGCTGTTGCTGGCATCCCTTGCAGGATGCATGACCTACCGGACGAGCGGCAGAGACACATTCCAGACCAGCGGCATAGACGCATGGTTGACAGCGGCCAATGCCGACGCGGTCGTCAATGCGATGGCAGCGAAGGGGCTGATGCCGGCGACCATCGACTGCCGCTTCGACCGCACGGTTCCGGGTCAGGTTGCTTACGCCTCGAAGTTCACCTGGCAGCGGGCTCCGGCAAACACACGCTATCATTGGGAAGTCGGCGATCCGACCTACCTCGCCAGCAAGGAAGTCAAATCCAACCGTGTTGGCCTTCACCGCATCGCCGCGAAAATCGTCCGCGACCCCGCCACCGGCCGAAAGGTTGGATGCTCGATCTGGACGAATTAGTCCCTGGCTGCCAGGCGCCGAGCCGGCGCGAGGCGCCGGCCCGGGTTGCCTCAGGCAATCAGGCAGCCTTGCGTTCCTTCAGGGCCTTCTCAAAGGCATCTTTGATCGGCTTGGATACGTCCTCGGCCGCTTTCATGGTCACGGCCTGAAAGTCCTTGGCCTGCTCGACGGACTTTTCCATCTGTTTGCGCAGGAAAGCGGTCTGCAGCTCGACGAATTCAGACAGCGACTTCACGGTAGCCAGTGCTTCAAGG
>NZ_RZOI01000307.1:0-628 GCF_004022645.1 Mesorhizobium sp. M4A.F.Ca.ET.020.02.1.1
GCAGCGTCAGCGGCAGTTCGAAATCGGCGGCGGCGGCGAAGGCCGCGGTGACACCGGGAACCACCTCATAGGCGATGCCGGCATCGCGAAGTGCCGCCATTTCCTCGCCGGCGCGGCCGAACACCAGCGGGTCGCCAGACTTCAGCCGCACGACGCGCTTGCCCTCGCGGCCGAGCTCGACGAGCAGCGCGTTGATCTCTTCCTGGCTCTTGGAATGGCAGCCCTTGCGCTTGCCGACCGGCAGGCGCTCGGCGTCGCGGCGGCCCATGGCGACGATCGCGTCGGGCACCAGCGCGTCATGGACGATGACGTCGGCCTCCATCAGCAGGCGATGCGCCCTGAGCGTGAGCAGATCCTCGGCGCCCGGACCGGCGCCGACCAGCGCGATGTGGCCCGAGGCCGGCGCGTCGGAGACAAGCAGCTCGACAGCGGCATCATGCGCCCGTGACAGTTCGCCCGCCTCCACGGCCCGCGCCGGAGCGCCGGCGAAGAAGTCGCGCCAGAAGCGGCGGCGGCCGGTGCCCTTGGGCAAGCGCTCGGCGGCGCCGCGAAAGGACGCGGCAAGCGTGGCCAGCGCGCCGAGCGACGGCGACAGCATGCGATCGATGCGGCCGCGCAGCATCTGCGC
>NZ_RZOI01000307.1:638-6649 GCF_004022645.1 Mesorhizobium sp. M4A.F.Ca.ET.020.02.1.1
CTGCGCCAACACCGGGCCGGCGCCTTCGGTGCCGATGGCGATGGCGACCGGCGCGCGGTTGACCAGCGCCGGCGTGAAGAAATCGCAAAGCTCTGGCCGGTCGACCGCATTGACCGGAATGCTTAAGCGGCGCGCGTCCTCGGCAACGCGGCGGTCGAGCGCCTCGTCGCCGCTGGCGGCGAACACCATGGCCGCGCCTTCGAGATGCGCAGCCTCATATGCGGCGGCGACATGGACAGCACCGGTCGCGGCAATGAAAGACAGCAGCTCGGCTTCGGCGGTTTGCGCTATGATGCGCAGCGCCGCGCTCGACTGGCCGACGAGCCGCGCCTTGGCCAGTGCCGCCTCGCCGCCGCCGACAATGGCCACGGCTTCGCCCTCGACCCGCATGAAGACGGGGAAAGCGTTGAGCTTGGCATTGGCCTGCGACATGGCGAGCAGATTCCTGAGCAATTTGGCAGTTTTACGCGCGGGCGTGAAAAACCAGAAGCAAAGCACTCGCGCATCCCGCGATGGCAGGCAATCGCTTTTTCGCGAGCGCGAAGAGCAGGAGAAAAAAATTCCACATCCGGGAGAGGATCGGATTGAAGCCGCTGTTGCGGGCCCTGATCTCATGCGTTTTTAGCTGCAAATGCTCCACGCTACAAAACAGATTTTTCTAAATCCTACCAATTTAGTAGATTAAAGCCGCAATACCGTCGCCGGCCGGCGCGCGTGGCTGAATGAGCGCCTGACCAATATCGGAACATTCCAGCTTCAGAGGACGTTTGCCATACGGAACCCCGCCGGCCACCCGCCGCCAATGGGTTCGCAATACGGCAAAAGCAGGAGGAGCCCGCATGAGCAACGTCACGCTGAAACATGGCCTTTGGATCGTGGTCGCCGATGGCGAGAAAGCGCTGTTCCTGCGCAATGAAGGCAACACCCGCAATCCGGACCTGCAGGTCGTGCAGGAGATGGAGCAGGAGAACCCCGCCACGCGCGAGCAAGGCAGCGACCGCCCCGGCCGCTACAATGACGGGCCGTCCATCCATCGCAGCGCGGTCGAGGACACCGACTGGCATCGTATCGGCAAGGAGCGCTTCGCCGACGACATCGCCGAACGGCTTTATGGGCTCGCCAATCGCGGCGCCTTCAAGGAGATCGTGCTGATCGCGCCGCCGCTGGTGCTGGGCGAAATGCGCCGGAAGCTCCACAAGCTTGTCGGCGACAAGGTGACGGTGGAAATTCCAAAGACGCTGACCAACCACACCATCCCTGAGATCGAAAGCCTGCTCCAGGCAGCCTGACGGCGCCCGCCGGGCAAGCGCAATCTGCCCTTCGCCCGGCATTCGTGCCCCTTTGCCTTTCGATTTCACGGCTTTACGGGTTGCCTCGCGGCCCTGCCTCCCCCCATATTGCAGGGCGGCCCTATCCTACATCGTGATTTTTTCGAAAGGCGCTCCATAGACAATGCCGCATGACACGCCCCTTATCGCCACGATCGTCGCCGGTCTGGGGCTGGCTTTCGTTTTCGGCGCGCTCGCCAACCGTTTCCGCATCCCGCCGCTGGTCGGCTATCTCGTGGCCGGCGTGCTGGTCGGGCCGAACACGCCGGGCTTCGTCGCCGACGCAAGCCTTGCCACCGAGCTTGCCGAGATCGGCGTCATCCTCTTGATGTTCGGCGTCGGCCTGCATTTCTCCCTGAAGGACCTTCTCTCCGTCCGCGCCATCGCCGTGCCCGGCGCCGTCGTCCAGATCGGCTTTGCCACGCTGCTCGGCGTCGGCCTTGCCTGGCTGCTCGGCTGGTCGATGGGCGCCGGGCTGGTCTTCGGCCTGGCATTGTCCGTCGCCTCGACGGTGGTGCTGCTGCGCGCCTTGCAGGAACGGCGGCTGATCGAGACCGAGCGCGGCCGCATCGCCGTCGGCTGGCTGATCGTCGAGGACCTTGCTATGGTGCTGGCGCTGGTGCTTTTGCCGGCGCTTGCCGGTGTGCTGGGCGGCCAGCCGCAGGCCGACGACCATGCCAGCCTGCTGGCGCTGCCGGCCAACTACGGCATCTGGGGCGTCGTCGGCGTCACGCTGGCCAAGGTGGTGGCCTTCGTCATCGTTATGCTGGTGGTGGGCCGCCGCGTGATTCCCTGGATCCTGCATTATGTCGCCCATACCGGGTCGCGCGAGCTGTTCCGGCTGGCGGTGCTGGCGATTGCGTTGGGTGTCGCCTTCGGGGCAGCAAAGCTGTTCGGCGTCTCGCTGGCGCTGGGCGCCTTCTTCGCCGGCATGATCATGAGCGAATCCGAGCTCAGCCACCGGGCGGCCGAGGAATCGCTGCCGCTGCGCGATGCCTTCTCGGTGCTGTTCTTCGTCTCGGTCGGCATGCTGTTCGACCCGTTCAGCCTGGTCAGCAATGGCTGGCCGATCCTGGCGACGCTGGCCATCATCCTGCTCGGCAAGTCGCTGGCCGCGTTCGTAATCGTCGTCGCCTTCCGCTACCCGATCGCGACGGCGCTGATGATCTCGGCCAGCCTGGCGCAGATCGGCGAATTCTCCTTCATCCTGGCCGAACTCGGTGTCGGCCTGAAGCTCCTGCCCGAGCAGGGTCGCGACCTGATCCTTGCCGGCGCCATCCTGTCGATCCTGCTCAACCCGCTGATGTTCCTGGCCATCGACTGGATGACACCGTGGCTGGAGGCACGCTCGGCCAAGGCATCGCCGCCGGAAGAGGCAAGGCCGATCGGCCCGGCGACCGAGCCCGGCCAGGTGGCTTCGGTGACGGCTTCGCCGCAAAAGCAAGACGGCCCGCCGCCAAGAACCGCGCTTACCGGCCATTCCATCCTGATCGGCTACGGCCGTGTCGGCAGCCTCGTCGGCGCGGCGCTGAAGCAAGCCGCCCTGCCCTTCCTGGTCATCGAGGACGCCGACAAGACGCTGGCGAAGCTGAAGGCCGATGGCGTCGAAACCATCGCCGGCAATGGCGCCAATGCGGACGTCTTTTCGGCCGCCAATCCGGAAGGCGCCAAGCGGCTGATCCTTGCAATTCCGAATGCCTTCGAGGCGGGTCAGATCGTGCTGCGCGCCCGCGCCGCCAACCCCGGCATCAATGTCATCGCCCGCGCCCACTCCGATGCCGAGGTCGAGCATCTCAAGGGACTCGGCGCCGACACCGTCATCATGGGCGAGCGCGAGATCGCGCGCGGCATCGTCGAGGTGGTGACGGGTAGGTCACCCGCTGGGTTGAAAGAGGTCGCCCGCGCCCCGGAGATCAAACCGCAAGCCGTTTGAGTTGCGCGTCCTGCACCAGCCAGGTTGATCAAGCGACAAATGCGGAGCCGCCGTTTTGCGCGATATCGCTGAGATATTTTGCCGGCGGCTTGCCCAGCGCCTTCTTGAACATGGTGATAAACGCCGTGACGGATTCATAGCCGAGATCGCCCGAGACCTGCTGCACGCTGGCGCCTGAGGCGAGTTCGCGCAGCGCCACGATCAGGTGCAGCTGCTGGCGCCAGCGCCCGAAGGTCAGCCCTGTCTCCTTCACGACGAGGCGTGCCAGACTGCTCTCGCTGAGCGCCACGCGGTTCGCCCATTCCGCTAGCGTGCTGCGGTCGGCGGGATCGTCCGCTAACGCCTCGGCGATCCGCCGCAAGCGCGGCTCGGCCGAAATCGGCAGGTGCAATTGCTGCACAGGCATGCGCGGCAGTTCGGCAAGCAGGATCCCTCCCAGGAAACCGCATCGTGCCTCCTCCGGCGCGCAATCCGACAGTTCGATGATCAGCTCGCGCAGCAGCGGCGAGATCGAAAGCGTGCAGCACCGGTCCGGCAATTCGGCGGCCCCCGGTTCGAGATAAACGAAGAAAATCCGCGCATTGGCGGTCGCGATGTTGCTGTGCTGCATGCCGCCCGGAATCCACACGGCGCAATGCGGCGGCACCATCCACAGGCCGCTCGGAACCCGACAGGTGACGCCGCCGCCCAGCGCGAAGACGAGCTGCCCCTTGCGATGCCAGTGGTCGCGCACCTCGGCCCTGGTCTCCGGTACATCGACGCGCACGGCGATTGCCGGCGCGTGGACGTCGTCGACATCGAAATCGAGCCATGGGTAGCGAAGAGGCTGTCTCATGATTGACTGTTTTTAGCGACCGTGTGCAATTATAGCTAAATTCTTAGACCATGGAAGTCGATAGGCTCCGGTTTGCGCATGGCGATCGCGTTGACGCTGCGCGCCCATCGCCGGCTTGGTCCAGGAAGGTACAGCCCCATGCTCGCCCTCGTCATCGCGTCCGACAGCGCCACCGGGCTTAGGCTGGCCGAGGTCGAGGACCCTCGGCCCTTGGCGAACGAGGCGCTCATTGCGGTCCACGTAACCTCGCTGAACCGGGGTGAGCTGCGCCTGCTCGGCATACGCCCGGACGGCTGGATACCCGGCCAGGACATCGTCGGCGTCGTCGAACGGGCAGCAACCGATGGCTCCGGGCCTGGCGTGGGGACCCGGGTCGCAGCTTTGGTCGACGAGCACGGCTGGGCCGAACGTGTCGCGGTTCCGACCGACCGTCTCGCCGTCCTGCCGGACGGCGTCGGCTTCGGCTCCGCCGCCACGCTTCCGGTCGCCGGCACGACGGCGCTGAGGACGTTGCGCCATGGCGGTGACCTCGCCGGCCAGCGGGTCCTGATCACCGGCGCTAGCGGCGCGGTCGGTCGTTTCCAGATCCAGATCGCCCGCGAGCAAGGCGCTTCGGTGACGGCGATCGCCGCCGCCCGGCATGAAGAGGACCTGCGTGGGCTGGGCGCCGAACGTGTCGTCGAGTCGATCGAGCGGGCCGAGGGGCCGTTCTCGCTGATCACCGAGTCGGTCGGCGGCGCAAGCCTCGCGCACGCGATCGAACGCGTCGCGCCGGGCGGCACCATCGTCATGTTCGGTTCAAGCAGCGGCGAACTGACGCCCGTCGGATTTCGCCAGTTCGTTCCGGGCCATGAAGGGGCGAGGCTTCAGACCTTCGCCTACTATACGTCCGGTCCAGCCATCGGCGCCGATATCGTCTCACTGCTCGCCCTGGTCGCGGCTGGCCGGTTGGAAACCCGCGTCGCCTTGACTGTGCCGTGGACAGACATCGGCCAGGCGCTGGACGCCCTGCGGCAGCGCAGCTTCAGCGGCAAGGCCGTCCTCACCATGACCGGATGAGCGATTTTGCCCCGAAATCGAGGTTCAGACGTGCTGGCCGCCATTGATGTGGATTTCCGAGCCGGTGACGTAGGACGCCTGCCCGGAGCACAGGAAGAAGATGATGTCGGCGACTTCCGACGTCGCGCCGAGGCGTCTGAGCGGGATCGTCTCGACGATCTTGTCGGTGCCCGGCGACAGGATAGCGGTGTCGATCTCGCCCGGCGCGATGGCGTTGACGCGGATGCCGTGCGGGCCGAAATCATGCGCCATCTCGCGCGTCAGCGAACCCAGTGCCGCCTTCGATGTCGCGTAAGCCGTGCCGGCGAAGGGATGCACACGGGTGCCGGCGATCGAGGTGACGTTGACGATCGAGCCCTTCGCCTGCGCCAGCTCCTTGAACAGGCCCCTGGCCAGCATGATCGGCGCGAAGAAATTGACCTGGAACACGTCACGCCAGACATGCATCGGCGTGTCGATCGAGTTCATCCGGCTGCCGTCCTTCAGCTTCGGCGAAATGCCGGCATTGTTGACCAGCGCGTTGAGCTGGCCGCCATGCGCCTCCAGCCGGTGACGGATCTCCGAGACGGCGATGCCGACATCCTCCTGGTCGGCGAGATCGACCTTGATGTGGTCCTCCGGCCCCGCTGGCCACGGACAGTCCTCGGCGAAAGCCTGGCGCGAGCAGGTGATGACGCGCCAGCCCTCACGCGAGAAGCGCTTCACCGTCGCATGGCCGATGCCCCGGCTGGCACCGGTCAGCACGATGGTTTTTCTTGTATCGGTCTCGGCCATGTCGCGGTCTCCGGCCGGACATGTAGCCGAAGGCGCAAGCCATGGCGAGAGGCGATGTTGCCGCTCAACCGCCGGTGAGGAT
>NZ_RZOI01000308.1:0-6632 GCF_004022645.1 Mesorhizobium sp. M4A.F.Ca.ET.020.02.1.1
CTCGATAGCTCCGCGCGAACGCTACCGAGAAACTCCCGATGACGACCGACGCCAACCTCAACGACGTGGCCGCAAGCGATCAGCGCGCCGCCGATCCATCCTGGCAGGACGATGTCCGCGCCGGCGTGCGCCATGTGCGCGATCTCGCCGCGCTGCCGCTGTCGCGCGCCGAGCGCGCGGCCGCTCAGGAAGCCGCGGCGAACCACAAGGTGCGCATTCCAAGACCCTATCTCGACCTGATCGACTGGAACGACCCGAGGGATCCGATCCGCGCGCAGGTCATCCCGTCGCCGGAAGAGCTGGTCGAGGCGGAAGGCGAGCTCGACGATCCGATCGCCGACCATGCCTACAGCCCGGTGCCGAGGCTGACGCACCGCCATGCCGATCGGGTGCTTTTGTTCCCGACCTATCAATGCGCCGTCTATTGCCGCTTCTGCTTTCGCAAGGAGTCGCTGACATCGATCGGACGTGGCTACACAAGCGAGGCGCTGGAGCCGGCGCTGGCCTATATCGCCGAGCACGAAGAGATCCGCGAGGTGATCCTGACCGGCGGCGACCCGCTGTCGCTGCCCGACAAGGCGCTCAGCGAAATCCGCGCCCGCGTCGAGGCGATCCCGCATGTGCGGCTGTTGCGCATCCACACCCGCGTGCCCGTCGCGCTGCCCTCGCGCATCACATCAGAGCTGGTCGCCGCCCTGCAGGGTCGGCTGATGGTGACGGTGGTCACCCACTTCAACCATGCGCGGGAGATCACCGACGCCACCGAAGCGGCCTGCCGCACCTTGAGGCAGGCGGGCTTCGTGCTGCTCAACCAGAGCGTTTTGCTGAAAGGCGTCAACGACAGTGTCGAGGTGCTGGAGGAACTCTGCCGGGAGCTGATGTACCGGCTTGGCGTGAAGCCCTATTACCTCCACCATGGCGACCTGGCACGCGGCATGGCGCACCGCCGCACCACGATCGCGGAAGGCCAGGCGCTGGTGAGCGCGCTGCGCCAGCGCCTCTCGGGCATCTGCAATCCCACCTATGTCATCGACCTGCCGGAAGGCGGCGGCAAGGTACCGCTGGCATCGTGCGCGATCGAGGGCCGGGACGGGGAGGCGTGGCGCATCCGCGGGCAGGATGGCATGGTCAGGGCCTATCGGGAGGTTGTGGGGTAGCCAACCTTCGAGGGCTTGGTTCCCGTCATCTCCCAAGCCAGGTTACGGCCGCCCGCCTTGCGGCGAGGGCCCCCTTCGCGTCTCGTTGGAACCAGCCACACGGCTCCGCATTTCTATCAGCGGGGGCTAAAGGGAGCGTGGCGTGAAAGCTCTGTTGGGAATTCTGGGCGGCTTCGGTCTGACGCTGACGGTTTTCGCCAGCGGACTGGCCTTCGCCACCTGGCTGCTGGCCGCCAAGCCGGTCGGCACGGTCTCCCCGAGCCAAAGCGTGGCCGAGCTCTGGACCAGGAACGCCGAGCCGGTGGGCGCGGCCAAGCAGGCTCTCGAGCGTGTTGCCGCCCGTCCGGTTCCGGCCGATCCCAAGCCTGCCGATGCCGCGAAACCCGAGATCGGGCCCGAGGTGACCGCCTCGATCGAGCCGCAGGCTGGCGACGGGCAGGGCGAGGCGTTGGCCGCCGGCGAGGATAGCGCGCAGGCCGCGGAACTGCCGGCCGCCCATCTCGAATGGTGCGCGAGCCGCTACCGCTCCTATCGTCCTGACGACAACAGTTACAGGTCCTACAGCGGCGAGCAGCGGCGCTGCATCTCGCCCTATCTCGATGCGGGCGGCGCCGATGAGGGCTACGTCAAGGTGCGGGACAGCTCGGTGGAGGCCGCCTCGATTTATGGCAGCACCTATCAGGGCTGGCCGGACGAGGAAGCGTGGGGCGAGGGCGCCTCAGGCGGGGTTTCCGCCGACCATGTCGACTATTGCTTCAGCCGCTATCGCTCCTACCGGCCGGAAGACAACAGCTACCAGCCCTATGACGGCGGCCCGCGCCGGCAGTGCGAGTAGCCAGTGAGCCCACTGCCTGATCGACCGAGACAGTGATCTGCACCCGTCGACGCAACCCGTTGCAAACATTCGGCTATGAAAGTGCAGTCCAAACCACACTCTCAAGATCGGGAGAGTAGCGGGCGATGATAGCCTCCTGATCATTTTCCTGCGTGAGAATTACCTGCTTCTCAATAGCGTCACCGAGCAATCGCATAAAACCTTCAAGCTGCTCTACCTCGGGTATTCCGCTGACTTGCCTTGGATCGAAGTCGAACTCAATTTCGACGGTGCTGAAGAAGTGACATGCAAGCTGGATTGGCCCGACGTAAAAAGACAGTAAGCTGGCTGTTTCGCTTTCCAGGGCCGCTTCGACCCCCAATAGCATCGACTCGATGTTGCCGGAGACACTGAAATTAGCAGGCGGGCTCCATTCGCGGAGGATGTCCCAGACGCGCTGCCAATCCGCCTCAGACGTGTTCAGAACGTAGATGTCTCGCCATGATCCGTCCCAGGCGAAATCCGATGCTACCTGTTCCCACTTCATGCATGAACCACTCTCGATGACCGCGGTTCTAGCATGGCACACGCCATGAGTGCTTTCCACAAATCCCAAGTCCGCTTTCCACCTATCCGGCCATTCCGCATTGTGAGTTCACGGCCCAAGTGTTTAGTCCAGCACCTTCGCGTCGATCTCCTCGATGCTCCGCGTCCCGGTCAGCGCCATGGTGGCGGATAGCTCCTTGCGCAGGATCTTGATGGCGGTCGCGCCGCCGGCGCCGAGGCCATAGATTCAGGCCCGTCCGACCAGACAGCCACGGGCGCCGAGCGCCAGCGACCCCAGATAGTCGCTCTCCCCCACTTTCGGGGGGGTGCAGCCTCACTCCCCCGCGATAATCTTCCCCGGATTCATCACATTAGCCGGATCGATCATCCCCTTGATCGCCCTCGCCAGCGCCTGCTTGACCGGATCGGCGTGGCGCTCATAGGCGTCGCGCTTGTCGAGGCCGACGCCGTGCTCGGCCGAGAACGAGCCGCCGCTTGCCTGCAAGCCCTCATAGAGCACGTCCTCGATCGCCTCGTGCAGCGCGTGCGAAACCGGCCCGTCGGTGTTGATCGAGATGTGCAGGTTACCGTCGGCGAGATGACCGAACACATAAGGCGCGTAAGTCGCGGCGATGCGCTTCAGCCCGGTTTCGATGCGCTGGACATAGGCATCGAGCGCGCCGGCCGGCACCGAGACGTCGAAGGACGGCGGCAGATGGTGCATCCGCTCGATCATCTCGGTTTCCTCGCGCAGCCGCCAGATCGCCCCAGCCTGCGAGACCGAACTGGCGACCAGCCCATCGATGATGCCGGCTTCCTCCCAGATCGCCGCCAGGCCATCCTCCAATGCCTCTCGCGCGGCCTCGACGCTGTCGGCGCCAAGCTCGAGGACCAGCAGGCAAGGGGCATCGAGCGGCAACTGGCCGGGCGCGAAGCCGAGCATCCGGTTCATGGCGGCGGCGAAACGCTGCCACAGGATCTCGGCGGCGTTGAGCCGCGTCTGGGTACGCTCCAGGAAATGCCGCACGATGCGCTGCGCGCTGGCCGCATCCGGAACGCCGACCAGTGCCGTGGCGCTGGCGCCTGCCACCGGATCGAGCCGCAAGACGACGCGGGTGACGATGCCGAGCGTGCCCTCGGCGCCGATGAACAGGTGCTTCAGATCGTAGCCGGCGCTGGTCTTCAGCACCCGCGTCAGGTCGGAAAACACGTTGCCGTCGGGCAGCACCGCCTCGAGGCCGAGCACGCGATGGCGCATCGTGCCGTTGCGGAAAGCCATGATGCCGCCGGCATTGGTGGAAACCATGCCGCCTATGGTGCAGGAGCCGCGCGCGGCAAGGTCGATGCCGGGATCGAGCGCATGCGCGGCCGCCGCCTCCTGCAGCACCGAGAGCGGCGTGCCGGCCCCGACGATCGCCGTGCGCGCGAACGGGTCGATCTCTTCCACCCTGTTCAGGGCGCCGAGATCGCAGATGACCTGGCCGGCCACGGTCGCGGCGGCCCCTGTCAGCCCGGTACGCCCACCCTGGGCGACGAGGCTCAAACCCCGTGCCGCGCAGAATTTCACCAGCGCCGCCACGCCCTCCGTGTCGGCTGGCCGCACCAGCGCCGAAGCGCCGAAATTGCGCTGGTCGAAGCCCGGATCGCGACTGGCGAGCTCGGCCTTGTCCCACACCACGGCGTTGGGGCAGGCGGCGCGCAGGTCGGCGATGAGGGTTTCACTCACGAGTGGCTCCATTCATGGGCGAGCCCTCCTATAGAGGAAGCGGAGGCTTCGAGTCACGCAGGGGAACTCTCCCGCATCGATCGTGCAGATTCCAGGGATCGTTCGGCCGCGTGCGGCGTTTGAGCAAAAGCTGAAATGGAGAAACCGACAATGGGTGATGATCGGCTGGAGAAGATCAGGCAGCGTGCGTATGAGATCTGGGAACGCGAGGGACGTTTGTTCGGCAATCACGACCGGCACTGGAGCCAGGCCGAGGCGGAAATCGACCGCGAGGCGGCCTTGCCGCTTACGGCCGATGACGCCCTGCCGGAAACCAGCAGGATCGCCAGCACCGACATACTGACGGTCGAGGAGCTGGCCATGCGCACCGGCATAACGGGCGACGAGGCGCAGGAGCTGATCGACAGGCTGGGCAGCGACCGCGCCGCGATCGAGGCCGCCGCCCGCAGCCTCAAGGCGAGACGGCGGCTCTGAAAGCAATTTAAGGAAAAGTGCGCGGCGGCTTTCCGTCCGCAATTGCGTAAAAAACAAATAGGTTTCGGACTCAATCGAGCCGGGAACAGGGCGGCGTCGCTGCGCGTTGATCTCTGTAAGGAGATCAAAAATGTCGATGCCGAAAACGTCTGTCCACAAGCAAGACTATCGGACGAATCGGGCCGACTACCTGATCGCCAAGACGCCGACCCCCAATGCGGAGCCGAAACCGAAAAAGAGGTCGTCGCGGCTTGGTGACCAGCGCTCGGCCCGGCTCTCGGAGAGCCCTTCAGAGACAGTGGCGAAACCGCAACCGCGCCGCTAGCAGGCGTGGCACGGCGGGCTGCCGTGGTCCGCGCTGCCCAGGTCGTCTGTTCTGTCGGAACCCTTGGTGCCTTCGCAGGTTCATCCTTCATAACCCGAAGGAGACCACCCCATGGACCACACCAACCACGTACGGCTCACCGACGCCGAGCTGACCCCGGCCATCCTCGAAGGCGCGACCATCTACGGTCCTGACGACGAGAAGATCGGCTCCGTCGACCACATGCACGGCAGCCAGGTCGTCATCGACGTCGGCGGCTTCCTGGGCATCGGCGCCAAGCCCGTCGCCGTTCCCGCCACCCAGCTCGATTTCATGCGCGACGAGGACGGCGACGTCCACGCCGTCACGTTCTGGACGAAGGACCAGCTCGAGGACATGCCCGAGCACCAGGACTGAAAGAGGGGCCCGGCACAGCCGGGCCTTTCCGCTTCGGGAGAGACACAATGATCCGAAAACTCAAATCAGGAAAATACCGGCTCTATTCGCGCAAGAAGGACGAAGCGACCGGCAAGCGCCGCAACCTCGGCACCTTCGACACCCGCGAAGCCGCCGAGAAGCACGAGCGCGAGGTGCAGTATTTCAAGCGGCATTGAGCGGGCAAGATCGGGCCGGCCCGTCAGCCTCGATACGCAAGGCGGGGGCCAGCCGCGATCTCCGGCAACGAGGGTCGGTGCGCGACGCCTCTGCGGGTCATCGGTGGCAACCTTTGGGCGTCACCCTGGCGGGGCTTCAGCCCTGCTTGTCGTAGCCGGCGGTAACCTCGCCCTTGTGCGCGGCGAAGGCTTCAAGCACCTCGGTCTTCTCTGCCTTCGGAACCTTGAAGTGGTCGAGCGTCCGCCCGAGCTCGGCCGCGACCTCGTCGAACTCCGCCGGCGAGATCCGCAAGTCGCGATGGGCTTCCTCGAGGCCGAGCGGCGTCGCGCCGGGCTTGGTGGCCACGAACTTGAACGGGCCGCCGGAAACGTCGCAGACCCACAGCGTGCGCATGAATTTGAGGCCGGGCAGCCGTTCAAGGTTCTTGGTGTGCCATTTCCGCAGCTGCGCATTCTTGGATTTCTTGCCGACGATCGGGTTCTTCACGATGGCGTCGCTGAAGTGATCGACCACGGCCGCGATGGCGAACACGCCCCCCAGCCGCTCATACAGGCTCTTCCCGGGCTTGGCTTGCTCCTGCGCCAGCGCGCCATTGGTGGCCATCATGGCTGTCGAAGCGGCGGCCGCCGCCAGCGCGACGACGCTTCGTCTTGTGAGAGAGGTCGAAACAGCGGTTTTCATCTCTGGGTTCCTTGGTGTTAAGCCAGAGCAAGCCGCGGCCTGTCCTGGCGGCGACAATGATTTGATTTTCGGATATGTCCACTTCGCCTAATCCGGCATGGTCCGCGGCATTAACGAGCGCCGCGCCCGACTTGTTCCGTTCAGGCGCTGGCGGCGCGGCTGGCGCGTGAAACGGTTCGCCGAATACAACCTGATACCGGAACGAGACATCGCCGAAACACGCCGCCACGAGCGGCGACATGCCTGGGAAACGTCCTGGTAGGAAAGTCGCCGCCTACCAACCATTGGAGCGCGCGTATGACACCCGACCAGATC
>NZ_RZOI01000309.1:0-6624 GCF_004022645.1 Mesorhizobium sp. M4A.F.Ca.ET.020.02.1.1
ACTGTGCACTGCATTTTCGTCGACGAGGCGCAGTTCCTCGAGGAAGAGCAGGTCTGGCAACTGGCCCGTATCGCCGACCGGCTGAACATACCGGTCATGTGTTACGGCCTGCGCACCGATTTCCAGGGCAAGTTGTTTTCCGGTTCGCGAGTGCTGCTGGCCATCGCCGACGACCTGCGCGAGGTGCGCACCATCTGCCGCTGCGGCCGCAAGGCGACGATGGTCGTGCGGCTGGGTCCTGACGGCAAGGTGGCAAGGCAGGGCGAGCAGGTGGCGATCGGCAAGGACGTCTATGTTTCTCTCTGCCGCCGCCACTGGGAAGAGGAAATGGGCCGCGCCGCGCCCGACGACTTCATCGGCTTCGCCAGAACCTGAGCCGGCTGACTTGCGCTATTCCGGCCTCAAGCGCCTTGGACTACTGTTGTCCGCGGGGGCAGCATGAAAATCCTTCAGTTCACGCTCACTTGTCCGTTCCCACCACTGTCCGGCGGCGAGATCAGGTGCGCGGCCAACGCGCGGGCGCTCTCGGCGGTCGGCGAGGTTCTGACCGTAAGCCTGACCGGTTCGCCAGCGCAAACCTGGCTCTCCAATGTCAGGCACCTTGCCCTCGAGTCGGCGCGCCGCAACGGCGCCTGGCAAAGTCACAGGCCACATCCGACCATGCGCATCATGCCGGCCGACGAACTGGCCGAAGCCGACGCGCTTTGGCGGGCTTTCGCGCCCGATCTGGTGGTGGTCGAAAACATCGTGCTTGCGCAATTGCTTGACCTGGCGCCGCAGCATGGCGCGCGCACTGTCATTGACCTGCACGATATCGATTCCAAGACGGTGGCGGACGGCATTGCCGGGCTGCCGGTCTTGAAGCGGCTGCGGAAGGTGCGCGAGAACAGGCGCAGGATCAAGCAGGCGCGGGACGCCGACCGACATGCGGCGGCGGTGGCAGATCAGGTCTGGGTCTGCTCCGGGGTCGACCGGACGCTGCTTTCCGCCCTCGGCCCTACAGGCGACGTCAGGGTGATCGCCAATCCGATCCCCGAAGAAAGCGTGCTTTCCTTGCCGACAACGAGCCGTCGATACGAGGCACTGCGCCTTTGCTTCGTTGGCCATCTCGGCTATTTCCCCAACATCGACGCCGTCAAACAGATGGGCCGCAGGATGGCGCCGCATCTCGCCGCCTCGGGTCGCGACTGGTCGATCACCGTCGCCGGCAAGACCCCCGACAATCTCGTGCGCCGGATATGCGCCGAACACGGCCTTCGCCTTGTAGAAAACCCTGACAGCCTGCACGACCTGCTCGCCTCGGCGGGCTACGCGCCGATGCCGCTCCGCTACGGCGGCGGCACCCGCATCAAGGCGCTGGAAGCGATGGCGGCGGGGCTGGTCGTCTGCGCCACGGAAAAGGCCGTCGAGGGGCTCGGCCTGCAGGCCGGCCGGCATTTTCTTGCCGCCCGCGACGCCGGCGAACTGGGCGCAAAAATCCTGTCTCTCGCCGCGCAGCCTGAGGCAGCCGCCGAAATGGCCGCCGCTGGCCGGGCCTTCGTGAGCGAAAAACATTCTTCGGCCGCGATCGGTCGCGAAATCCTGCAAGCTGTCGCGGATCTGATGGCGCGCCGGCCGGATTGAACGCTTCCGCAATCCCGCCATCATATGCGGCGCTTGTTAAGGCATGGGCCCTATTCACGTGCCCCAGCCAGGAGTCCGCCATGTTTCGAGCCATTTCGTCCGCCGTCGTCCTTGTCGTCGCCGACATCGCAGCAGCCCATGCCGCAGGAGACGCCGCGCTTGGCAAGAAGGTCTTCAACCGCTGCATGGCCTGCCATGACGCGACGACCGACCACGACAAGGTCGGCCCGCATCTTCTGGGCGTCGTCGGCCGCACCGCGGGCACGGCCGCGAATTTCAACTATTCGCAGGCCATGAAGGATGCCGGCGCCGGCGGCCTGGTCTGGGACGAGGCCAATCTCGCGCTCTACCTGCGCGCGCCCAAGCTGAAGGTGCCCGGCAACAAGATGGGCTTCAACGGACTGACCAACGACGCCGACATCGCCAACGTCATTGCCTATCTGAGGGCCGACCCCAAGCCCTGATCCCCACGGCTGCCCAGCAGTCGCCGGTTCCTCAGCAATTGTTTGCCGAATATCCAGACGATGGTTCCGGTGGCAAGCGAATGCTTCGCCGGCGGTCCGGTGGCGCGAGAGTCGAGCTGCAAGAGAAATGCGCCGGCGCGGCGGGCTGCTAGTCTCGCCATGAGCACGGTTCGTTTGTCTTTCAAGGGAGAAACGAAACCTTTTGTTTTCGCGACGCCTCTGGTCTTGCGTCTTTCAATCCCAGAATGCTCCACATATATTCGCGCCGACACGAAACCGATGCCGATGCGGGAGGCCCCTATGGCGACATTGCAGAATTTCGATGCCGAGATTGCCAAGACCAAGCAGGTCGTGCAGGACATGCGCACGAAGATCGAGCAGTCCGGAACGGTGCTCGACACGCTCGCTCAGGCCGACAAGAAGATCGGCGACGCCAATTTCGACATCGAAAACGCCCGCATCGAGGATGTGCTCAAGCAACAAAAGATCATGGAAGGCAACATCGCCGACCTGATCATCGGCCTTGAAGACGCCACCAATGTCTTCGGCGCCGAATTCGAGAGCATGAAGAGCTACACCGGCTGGGAAAATTTCGTCGGTGTCTTCTCCGAGCAGCGCAAGCAGCGCATGCGCACCGATCGTGTGCGCAACATGTCGCTGGCCGGCAACCTGCAGGAACTGCTGGCCAAATCCGACACCATTGTCGGCATCCTAAAGGCGCAGAAGCAGATCCTCGACCAGCGCTACAAGACCTCCGAGACCAGCCTGTCGCAAGTGATCGAGCGCCGCAAGACGACGATGTCCAACCTTGAAGCGGTGCAGAAGCGCATCGAGGAGCTCAACCCGATGCTGCTCGACATCGAGAACAAGATCGCCGCCTCGACCAGTCAGAAGGAGCGCACCGAGCTCGAAGGCGAGCGCTCGAAGATGGCGACCGAATACAATGAGAAGCAGGCCAAGGAGCAGGAATTGCTAGCCGAAAGCCAGACGCTGGAGCGCTACACCTCGATGTTCCAGACCTTTGTGGACTCTCTCAACAACCAGATCGCGGCGCAATCGACGCTGATCAACAAGCTGACCATCGACACCGAGCAGCGCATCGTCCTCTACAAGGCGCTGGAAGACTCACTGAAAACCGCCGCCCAGCAGGACGTCGCCCACAAGATCAACACGCTCGGCAGCCAGGTCGACAACACGGCGGAGGAGACCATGGCCGGCATCGGCGCCGCCTCGCAGAAGCACATTGGCGATCTGCTGGAAATGCACGAGAAGAACATGGTGGCCTCGGCCGATATCCAGCGCCGCAAGAAGCTCGCCGACGATGCCTTCGCCCGCCGCTTCGACGAAGTGATGAAGAAGCACAATTCCGCCAACTACGTACAGCAGTAGTTGGCGGCAGGCGTTCGTCTCCAAGGCAGTCCGATGACCCCCGAAAATGAAGCCGCGGCGCGCTACTTTTCCGCCATCACGGCGGCGCTGAGCGGGCTGGAAGTGTTCATGCGCGACGATCGCTCGCCGCTCTACCGGCATGGCATCGTCGCCAGGATTGTCGCCGAATACATTGCGCGGCTGGACAAGTCGTTTTCCTGCTGGCGCAACCGCCTCGGCTTCATGGAGACGTTCCGGATCTCGCGCGCCGACAGCGGCTATCCGGTATTCCAGAACCTGCTCGAACTCGAGAACGACCGCCGTCAGGCGGAGAGCCGGCTGGCCAATATCCCGCAGGCCGGAGAGCTTCGCGAGGAAATGGCCGACTTCATCCTGCGCCACAAGGAATTTCCCGAGGCGCTGCAGAAGTCGATGGCCGAGCGGCTCTATCTGGAGGACGTCAGGAGCGAGCAGACCTTCGGCCCGTTCACGCTGGCGCAGACGGCGAAGGTCTCGGTCAACCCCAAGACCTTTCGACCCTATTACCTGGTGCATTGGGCCTGCTTCGACGGCAGCGCCAACCTGCCGTTGATCTATATGGTGACGGTGGAGGATTCCTCGGAGAGCATGGTGCGCCAGCTCGTCGATGCCAACGGCAAGTTGAACGAGCGGGTCGACATCCCGCTGCCGGTCGACGGGCTGCTCAATCCCGAGCTTGCCCACCGCTTCGACGATTTCACCGAGAAGAATTCGGCCTATACGCTGTCGCCGGCGACGATCGCGGTCAATCTCGACAAGGATTTCGAGCCGCTGCGTCCGAAGCAGCTCCGCCGCGTCGTGCTCGGCCCCTTCTATTCGGCGGGCATCACCGACAACAATTCGACGGTGACCGAGGTGCTGGCCAAAGTGCGCAGGCCGGAAAACGCCTGGCTGCTCACCTGGACCATCCAGGAGATCTTTTCCAAATCGGAGAAGCCCGGCCGCAAGGGCCTGTTTTCGAGCGAGAAGACGACGCAGGAATTCTTCATCAACACCGACGATCTGGAGGCCGCGCGCCAGGGCGTGTCGAGCTACGAGAACCATGCGCTGATCCCGCACGAGGCCTATCAGGCGCTCTATGCCGCCGGCGAGGCGCAGAAGATCTTTTCCGGCTACAAGGTCCACATCCTGTCCAACGGACAGGTCATCTCAGACGTCTGACCGTCACACCACGGAGCATCCTTCATGGACACCGGCCTGACCACGATCTCGGAAGCTGCGATCGAAAAGCACCGCGCCACCGCGCAAAGCTTCATTACCCGCATCGTCGTGCTGGAGGATCCGTCCCGCGAATCCGGCACCGCGCTCGCCGGCACCAACCGCCGCTTCGTCTCGACGGTGTCGGTCGGTTCGGTGCGCCGCACGCGCGAGGTCGAGCTGTCGAAGACGGTCGCCGCCGTCCACCCCGACGACCAGTTGCTCACCATTCCCCAGCACACGCTGCTGTTTCGCGCCCGGCGCGGCCTGGCGATCGCGCTCGCCATCTCGGACGTCTTCGCTGAAGGCTCCGACCTCGAGAGCCTGCAGGCCAAGAACGCCCGCGCGCCGCTCGAGGGCGACGAAGCCGCGACCTTCAAGAAGCTTCTGTCGGCCTCGGCCTACATTTCCGCCTTCAGCCTCGCCTCGTACCTCTTCCAACTGATCGACAGCGACGGAGAGGCGCCCAACGACATCGCCGAGCCCGACTTCCTGTTCGACACGCAGCAGGACGCGGTGAAGTCGATCATTGCCGGCCTCGACAAGGCAATTGCCGGCTCCAAGGACGATGCCGATCTGATGACGCGGGCGCGCGCCTTCGCCCGCGTCGCCATCGACGGGCTCCTGGCGAGAAAAGGCCGCTTCGACGGCATCGGCCCGTTCGAGAACGCCCATATCCGCATCGACGTCGACGATTTCACCCTCGACGGTTTCGACGTCGCGCCCGGCAAGCGCTCGAAGCCGCTGGTGATGACCTTCAAGAAACCGGAGGAGGTCGTCGGCAACCACATTGCCAAATTCCAGTCGGTCAGGCTCGCCAAAATGCTGATGGCCTACGATTTCGAGCGTGAGCTGAACCCGTTCGTCGAGCTCGGTGGCTTCCTGTTCACCTTCATTGGCGACGGCGCGCCGGGCACAGGCAAGACGACGCTGATCCAGATGATCGCCGGCCTCGTCCACGACTACTGCCAGGTTGCCGGCTATCCCTTCGCCTACGAGAATTTCGGCGTCGACCAGATCTCGTCCTATCAGGGCAAGTCCGGCCAGAACTGCCGCCAGTTCATCAACAACGTGCTCAATCCGCGCGTCATCGGCTTCGGCACCATCGACGATATCGACCAGGTGGCGGCGCGGCGTTCCGACGATCGCGCCTCCGCCGGCCAGCAGGAGATCACCGGCGTCCTGATGGACGCCTTTGCCGGTGCCGGCACGGTGGTGCGCGGCAACTGCGCCTTCGGCATGTTCTCCAACTATCCAGAGAATGTCGACGACGCGCTGCGCCAGCGCGCCGGCGCCCGCTGGCTGGTCGATGGGCCGCAGACCCGCGACGACTATATCGACATCTTCGTGCTGCTCGCCGGAAAGAACCACAAGATCCCGCTCGGCGACCACAAGCTCTATGCCGCGCAGGAGATCCAGCGCGCCGTGACCGAGGCCTATGAGGAGCATGAGAAGCCGCAGGAAGATGGGCTGATCAAGGTCTATGAGCGCTACATGAAGGAGAATGGCGCGCCGAAATCGATGGCCGACATCGGCACGTACCTGCACATGATCAAGGATGCCGAGCCGCGCTTCACCGGCCGCGCCATCAAGAACGTCACCGACGCCATCAAGATGCGCGCCATGGACATCGAGCTGCCCGACGAATGGTTCGAGAAGCCGGAAGCCTTCATGCACAAGAGCTACGACGACAAGAAGGCAATGATCGAGGAACTGCGCGGACCGTTCTCGATGGACATGGTCATGCAGGAGATCAACCGCTACGCCGACTCGGAATTCCGCTATTCCGACAAGTCCGACGACGCCGCCGTGACTAAGATGATCCGCGACACCAGGCTGCGCGACCGCGCCGTGCGCGAAATCGAGGAGATGAAGAAGAAGGGGCTATGGAATGCTTAATCTTCCTTCTCCCCGTTCACGGGGAGAAGGTGCC